>CAINOM010000367.1 GCA_903851455.1 uncultured Bacteroidota bacterium
AACATGCAGCAGATTAGCTTCGTTCAATTTGTGACCCTGTGCATAAATATATGCATCGTAGAGATCATCGATCTTACGGGTATAATCCGGCAAAAAATGGGCTCCTAAACGTTTGTGTTTTATGTAGGAGTCCATCTCCATGTTCTCGCCCTCTATCTTGGACGAATACACTGCAGATACAGAAGTGTAGAAGCTAAAAGTCGTAATGGACAATTCACTCTCGTGCAACATTTCAAACCGTGCCTGAACCTGCTCACCCACTTGTTGGATATATTGACTCTTCAATCCATCGGGTATCAGATACAGCTTCTTACGCATTGCTTGAATGTTTCGAAATACAAACTTATCAACTTATCAACTTAACTCAATCCATCTATGATCACATCCTTCGCTATCTTTTTCACCAGCCCCTGCAGCACATTGCCTGGTCCAACCTCCGTAAAATGATTGCACTCATGCTCCACCATTTTCTGAACGGTCTGTGTCCAGCGCACAGGCGAGGTCAGTTGATTAATGAGGTTTTCCTTTATCGCCGCTGGGTCTATGTATGGGCTTGCATCCACATTCTGGAACACCGGGCAGGTAGGGTTGCCGAAATGGGTAGCAGCTATAGCATCCTTTAGTTCCTGGCGGGCAGGTTCCATAAGCGGGGAATGGAATGCACCGCCAACAGGGAGTATCAGTGCACGCTTGGCACCCGCAGCTTTTAGTCGCTCGCAGGCCTGTTTCACGCCTTCTATACTGCCGCTGATCACCAGCTGACCCGGGCAATTATAGTTGGCCGCAACGACCACTTCGTCGGTAAATTCAGCGCATATCTCCTCCACCTTGGCATCATCCAGTCCCAGCACTGCCGCCATGGTAGATGGGTTGATCTCGCAGGCACGTTGCATGGCAGCGGCACGTTTGGCCACGAGGCGCAGACCATCTTCGAAGGACAGTACTTTGTTGGCGATAAGCGCAGAGAACTCACCGAGTGAATGACCAGCAACCATGCCGGGTATAAGATCAGGCGTGGTCATGAACCGGATCACAGAATGCAGGAAGATAGCGGGCTGGGTAACATTGGTTTGCTTTAGTTGCTCCTCGGTACCGCCAAACATGATGTCGGTGATACGGAAGCCGAGTATGTCATTGGCTCTTTCGAAGTATTCTTTAGCCTCAGGGCTTTGCTCATAAAGCGCCTTGCCCATACCAGGAAACTGTGCGCCCTGCCCCGGGAAAATATATGCGTGGTTCATTCAGGAAATTTAGGCTGCAAAGTAAAGAAAAAGGAACGAAGGCAGGAACAACGCCAACTTATGACTTATGACTTATGACTCACGACTTACGACTAAAACTAACTTATCAACTTCTCCCACTCCCCTGCCCCTTCCCTCACGAGGATCGGAGCTCCACTGCTGCAGTCCACCACGGTGGAGAAAAGTGTGTGGCCTGGGCCGCCATCTATCACTATGTCTACCAGCTTACCAAAGCGTTCGTGCATCAGCTCGGGATCTGTGTAATACTCCACGTCCCCGTCCATAGGCAAAGATGCGCTCATGAGCGGGTGGCCCAGCTCTTTTACGATCATGCTGCAGATCCTGTTGTCGGGTATGCGGATACCAACGGTGTCTTTTTTGGTCTTGAGCTGTTTAGGCACCTGCTTGCTGGCTTCGAGAATAAAGGTGTATGGCCCGGGCAATGCGGCCTTCAGCATGCGGAATATAGGCGTATCAACACTCTTGGCATAGTCGCTGAGGTGGCTGAGATCGCTGCAGATGAAGGAGAACTGCGCCTTCTTAACATCAATACCCTTGATCCGCGCTATACGCGCTATGGCATCGGCATTGAAGATGTTGCAGCCTATTCCATAAATGGTATCTGTCGGATAAATGACCACACCACCGCCCAGCAGGCATTCCACTACCATATTTATGTAGCGCGGCTGTGGATTGTCGGGATGTATTTGAAGCAACATCTGCTGAAAATAATTAGTGTGTACTATTAAAGGTACCGCTTTAATTAGTTTAAAACATGCACAGAAATGGACCGCACAAAAAATCATGCCCATTTTCTTTACTTTTAGCCCTTAAAACTGCGCTGCTCCGAATGTTCTCCATCATCATACCTACCTGGAATAACCTTGCCTTTGTGAAGCTATGCGTAGACAGCATACGCAAGAACTCGGCCTTAAAACACCAGGTAATACTGCACATCAATGATGGCAGCGATGGCACGCTGGAATGGGCAAAAGCCGAGGGGATCGACTTCTCGCATACAACAGATAATGCGGGTATATGCATAGCCGTGAACGAAGCGGGTGGCCTGGCAAAGCACGACTACATAGTATACATGAACGACGATATGTATGTGTGTCCGGGCTGGGATACCTACATAGCTGATGAAATAAAGAGTGCCGGCACAGACAACTTCATGTTCTCCAGCACCATGATAGAACCGACAGACCATCACAACCCATGTGTCATTGTTAAAGACTACGGCAAAACCATAGAGACCTTCAAAGAAGATCAGTTATTAAAAGAGTGCAATACCATGGAAAAAGCCGACTGGACAGGCGCTACATGGCCCCCTACCATTGTGCACCGCAAGTACTGGCTCATAACAGGTGGCTACAGCATAGAGCTAAGCCCGGGCGTAAGCAGCGACGACGACTTTGCAATGAAGATGTGGTATGCGGGCTGCAGGGTTTTCAAGGGTATCGGCAAAAGCAGGGTGTATCATTTCCAGTCCAAATCAACGCTGCGGGTGAAAAAGAACAATGGCCGCAAGCAGTTCCTGATGAAATGGGGCATCAACCAATCAGCTTTCAGTAAATACTATATAAGGCGTGGAACGCCCTACACCGGCCCATTACAGACTCCTCCGGATATGCCGTGGGAGACATTCAGGGCATGGGCCAAAAGAAAAATAATGTAGCTTTTTTGGTTAGTCGCAGATAAATGCTATTTTCGCACTCCCAAAACCGATGGTGCGGTAGCTCAGTCGGTAGAGCAAAGGACTGAAAATCCTTGTGTCGCCGGTTCGATCCCGGCCCACACCACAAAAGCGGGGACATCACTCGAAAGAGTAATGTTCCCGCTTTTATTTTTGTCTGAAATGCCCGTCAGGTCTGCGATGTAATGGAATATCGAATTTACTCTCAGGGTTCGACATTCGTTAGTTTTCCTGCAATAGGACAATCCTTCTGGAAATACCAACTTTTGCAGCGTCTGTTTATCAGCGTAATCGCTGGAATCCCACAGGGACGCGAGTTTCGAGGCCATTGTTATTGCGTTGTCAACCAGCAATTCAAGGTTCGACACCTTTTTTACGTTCTTAGCGAGACTTCTGTAAATCTCCGACCTTTCCGCAATAAACTTGCCTTTGAATTTGTCGAACATGGTCTTATCTATTTCCTCAACAATATAGCGTTCCTCAAGTCGCTCAATCTTCTTTTCTACCTCTGCCAGTTGTTTCTCAAGACTAACCTTTAATTCGTCCTTGTCTTTGTTTAGCTGATTGTAGGTAGCAGTAATCTGCGCCTTGATGAGCTTACGGTAATCATCGCTAATATCAACGGTGTACTTCTCCATTATAGCCTTTATAGCTTCATGCAGGCTATCAGCCCTTCGATTATTCTTGCAACCGGGTGTATTGCATTTGTAGTAGTATTTCTGGTTCTTATA
>CAINOM010000368.1 GCA_903851455.1 uncultured Bacteroidota bacterium
AGTTTGGAACGATCACTATGGCCTACCAGGTGAAGGATACCGTGACTGGCTATATCGATGATTTTGGCTACAGTGTAGCTGTTGACAGCCCCTCGGCATGGAACAAGTAAGGATGTGGTAATTATTATCATCTTACCTACCTTTGCAGCATGCCTGCGCAGAAGATAATAATTGCTATAGACGGATACTCTTCCTGCGGGAAAAGCACACTTGCGAAAGAGCTGGCAGGCCAGCTGGAGTATAACTACATTGACAGCGGCGCTATGTACCGGGCAATAACGCTTTATTTCCTTCGCAATCATGTCGACTACAGTGACCCGATAAAAGTGCTTGATGCCATAGCGAACATCAACATCTCTTTCATCTTCAACGAGCAGACGCACTCTTCAGACCTGCAGCTTAATGATGAAGACGTAGCGCCCTATATCAGGGATATGATCGTTTCTGAAAAAGTGAGTGAGGTTGCCGCGATTCGTGAAGTGCGGTCATTTGCAGTGGCGCAGCAAAAGCGTATGGGCAGAAAAAAGGGTATAGTGATGGATGGCAGGGATATAGGCACTGCGGTATTTCCTGATGCTGAGCTCAAAATATTTATGACAGCCGACCCCGAAGTGCGCGTAATGCGGCGCTTTAAAGAAATGTATGCCACTAATCCGCACGTGACAATAGACGAGGTGCGCCACAACCTGGAACTCCGTGACTATATAGACAGCACACGCGAAGAAAGTCCACTGCACCAGGCGCCTGATGCGTTACTGCTTGACAATAGCGGCCTCACACGCGAAGAGCAGCTCCAGATCGTGCTAAAATGGGTGAAGGAAAGAAACGCCCCAATACGGCAGGGGCGTGACTAGTCCTCATTATAACGATTTCAACCAATTGATCACTTCGTCGCGGGTCTTGCCCAGTTTGGTTTGCAGGCGGCCGTATAGCTCATCGTACTTTCCGTCTTCATATTCAAGGTCATTGTCGGTCAGATCAGCATGTTGCTGCTTTATCTTGCCTTTTAGTTCATTCCATTTGCCTTTTAATTCCAGCTTGTCCATATTATTGTTTTTCGTGTAATCTTTAAAATTCATGCCATTGCCGGTAATCAGATTTTTTTAAATTCAAAACCTGGGGGTAACGTAGGAAGAAAACCGGGTAAACAGGGTAGCAGGTGAACAATAATAACTAATTTCGCACTCGTTTAAAAAAAAGTAAGATCATGTATCTAAGAGCGCTGCTTGTTTTCCTTTCTGTTGCATTTATCTCGTCGTGTACGCAAACACGCATAAAAGATCATACGGAATGGGGAAAATATTATGAACAAAACGGCATAAAGAATGCCTGTTTCATGCTGCGCGACAATAACCACGAATCGATCCATTATTTTAACAAAGAACGTTGCACGCAGCGCTTTACGCCCGCTTCTACGTTTAAGATATTTAATTCACTTGCAGCGCTGGAAACGGCCGTTGCCCCTGATGACCAACTGGTGATAAAGTGGGATGGCAAGGTGCGCAGACCGGAATGGGATAAGGACATGGATATGCGGGAGGCTTTTAAAGTAAGCTGCGTGCCTTATTACCAGGAAATAGCCCGCCGCGTAGGCCCGGCGAGGATGCAGCATTTCATGGACACAGTTAAATACGGGAACATGAAGATAGGAGGAGCCGTAGATACTTTCTGGCTCGATAATTCACTCCAGGTATCACCCGATGAACAGACCGGTTTTGTGAAAAAATTGTATTTCGCGGAACTGCCATTTTCTGAGCGTACACAGCGAATAGTGAAGACCCTGATGCTGCAGGAACAGACGCCCGCTTATAACCTGTATTACAAGACAGGCACGGGGCATGTGGGCGATAAATATATTTACTGGGTGGTGGGATTTGCAGAAAGGATAGAGCACGTCAAGGAGCCGGAAGGGTCTATGAATAAAAGCGATGTGCGTAATTATCCCTATTTCTTCGCAGAGAACTTTGAGATCCCGGTAACTGATACGAGCAAAGACTGGTCCAAAGTTCGGATAGATATCCTGCACAACATATTGAAGGATTATGGTGCAATACCGAGATAATTGAAGCCTGTTTTCGGTTTATTTACTTATATTGATCTCTGTTTTTTGTTTCTGAGATATTATTAAAACAGCAATTATGGAATTTACAGCCAAGCAAATAGCCGGGATACTAAATGGACAGATAGAAGGAGATGCGGATGCAAAGATCACTAAACTGTCTAAGATAGAAGAGGGCGAACCTGGGTCTATTTCTTTCCTGGCAAACCCTGCCTATACGCATTATATCTATGATACAAAGGTATCGCTGGTAATTGTAAATAAAGATTTCGCACCAACAGCGCCCGTGTCTGCTACACTGATACGAGTAGAGAGCGCCGCTGCGGCTTTTGCTAAGCTGCTGGAGATGTATAACCAGGTGAAGCTTAACAAAACAGGCGTATCAAAGCACGCCTATGTATCTGATAGCGCTAAAGTGGGCGACAACCTTTATGCAGGTGAGTTTGCAGTGATCAGTGACAATGCGCGGATAGGTAATAACGTGAAAATATATCCGCAGGTATACGTAGGAGATAATGTAGTGATCGGAGATAACACGACGTTATTTGCGGGTGTGAAGATATATTCAGATACACAGATCGGTAATGATTGCATTATTCATTCCGGTACGGTGATCGGCAGCGACGGGTTTAGGTTTGAGCCGCAGAACGAGGGCAATAAAAAGGTGCCGCAGATAGGCAACGTAGTTATTGAAGATGATGTGGAAATAGGCGCCAACTGTGCGATAGACAGGGCTACCCTCGGCTCTACCATACTGCGTAAAGGAGTGAAGTTTGATAACCTGGTGCACATAGCCCACAATGTAGAAATAGGGGAGAACAGCTACCTTGCTGCTTGTAATGTCGTGGCTGGGTCTACCAAGATCGGCAAGAACTGTATGTTCAGCGGGCAAGTAGGGATCGTAGGTCATTTGAACATTGCAGACAATACCATTATTACTGCGCAATCGGGTATATCAAAAAGCATTTCTAAGGCGGGAGAAGTCTACATGGGGTCACCTGCGTTTGATGCGAACAAGTACCGCAAAGCCTACATTCATTTCCGCAACCTGGACGCGCTGGTGCAGCGTGTTGACAAGATCGAAAAGCAAAATAAACAGCAATAAAACTCGTTGGTTTAGCCTTGACTCCGCTTTTAATAGTGTTTCCTGGAAATGCTATTGAAAGGGCGTCCGGTTGTTATATTTTGATTATTAGCTATCTAGTGATAAATCGAGTTGCCAATTTGTAAAATCAAATAATATAATCTGCAGATTAACTATTTAGCCACAGCTAAACGATAGTTAGCCCCAAGTTTTCGGAGAGATAATGCACGTGATTTAATTTGCGGCATCCTGAAAACAATCTGGACCTCCAATGTTTAAAAAGCTTTTGAGCATCAGAATTTCTCTTTTTTACCTGATAGCTCCGCTCATAATAGGTCTCGGCGTATTCCTCCTCCTAAGGAATAGAAATGAAATGGTCACTCAGAATACGGGCAATAATCCGGCGGCTGTAACAACAGAAAATACGATTGATTGCGGGGAGAATTCTTTCAGGCTAAAAGGTTTTAAGTATATCAAGCCGCTGGTTAATGAGAACCGCGAGTGCGAGTCGGCCCGCTACGGCCCGCTGAAGGAAACCATCAAGAATTATATAGACGAGCAGACAAAGACCGGGGACATCGCTTGTGCGTCGGTATACCTGAAGAATTTGGGGCCAGGTGAAGACTGGATATCCGTTTACCCCCGCCTCGACTATCATCCGGCATCCCTTGGGAAAGTTCCTATCCTGATCACCTACCTGAAAAAGTCTGAGTCGGTACCGGGTCTCCTTGACAAGGAAATACTTTATGTGAGGGATTCGAAGAAAGTTCCATCGCAGAATTTTGTTGCCGATAGCATCAGGCCGGGGCACAAGTATAAAGTGAGAGACCTGCTCTACCAGATGATCGCTAACTCCGACAATCACGCAACGCAGTTGCTGCAGGATAATATTGACTTTGCGAGTTTTAAGAACACGATCACAGACCTTGGTTTCGATGAAGCCAAATTGATAGATACTAACTCACAACTATCCGAAACTTTTTTGCCTGAATAGCGGCCATACCTTTGGTTAAGAACGACCAAAACACAAAAATATGGGGCTATTCAAACGTAGTAAAAATAATAACAAACCGTTACTGCGCCAAATTCTGGATTTAATAC
>CAINOM010000369.1 GCA_903851455.1 uncultured Bacteroidota bacterium
GACTATTTGTTTACTTACCGTATCCTTTCGAAAAAATATTGCATATGGAAAGCGCTTGACAAAGATGCGGCTTAAGTCTTTATATACCGAGCCATGTATTAGCTTAACAGATTGTAATGTGTCAATTGCAGCTAAAACATTTTTCTTAAATTTTTCGCCTAAATGGTCCTGATGCTCGGAATACCAATTACCGGCATTTTCTATTTCACGTATAGCTGCGGTCAAAAAGATCACTTCGTACATGTACTGATTATTTGCCTAGCAATCGTTTCTTCGCTTCATCCCAACCCATTGTTTCCGCAGTACCGGCGTCATAATCTTTCATGCGGTCATCCAGTATACGTTTATGCTCTTCAGGTATATCATTTTCATGATAGTCTAACCCCAATAACCTCTTAATAGCTTTTATAAGCCATTCATCATTTACATGACTTAGCTCTTCAATAATCTGGTTTCTTTCTAATTCAATGTTCATGGTTCTGATATTTTATAAAAACTTCCTGTTTCAATTATACAGGTCTTCGCGGCTCCACTTTTCTATGTTATTGAAATTGACGGCATTTTTTGCATAAAACGCAATAGCTTGCTCCGGCGTTCTTTTACTGGTTTTACCCACTAATGTTTCCGAGTTGGAAATGTCGTCATTGGAGAAGGCAATTACCTCGACATTTTTGCCAATAAGGTTGTCAGGCAAGTGCAGCAAATAAGTGTTTTGAGTCGGAACAATTATCTCCCGTATCATTATAATTGCATTTATATAAAGATACGAATTTACAAGCAAACCCTCCTTTCTGCATTGCTGCCTCAGTTTCTATTTTTTTTTCCTATTTTGTATTTACAATTGCGCACAAGTTAATGAGCACCCATAATTATGGAAACAATAACAATAGACAAAGACATCAATGTACTCTACGTAACCGCGGCCTCATTCCCTGATGGCATCATGGCTGCCTTCGACCAGCTTTATGCACTAGTGCCACCGGGCGGAGAGAGACGGATTTTTGGCATTTCACGGCCCGAGAAAGGTGTGGTCACCTATCATGCCGGTGCAGAAGAGATGTTTGAAGGGGAGGCAAAGAAACTGGGTTACAATAGGCTGGTGCTGAAAAAGGGCAGGTACAATGCGATTACCATCCTCGATTTTATGAAAAACATTCCGCGCATAGGTGCTTCTTTCCAGGAATTACTATCCATGCCGGGTATTGACCCTGAAGGCTATTGCGTGGAATGGTACCTGAACGGCGAAGATGTGCAGTGTATGGTGCGCCTGGCAGCTACGGATTAAAGCTGAGCTGCCACGATACGCCAAACCGGTCTGAAAACCATACAAACCGCTTACTGAATGGATAGCTGTTGAGCGGCATCATTATAGTTCCTCCGGTAGATAGTTTGCCGAACAGATCATCGGTCTCGGCCTCCGAATCGCAGTTGATAAAGATGGACATGGACGCTGTAAAACCAAATTGGTGTTTCATCGGGCTGTCTATGCAGGCAAACAATTGGTTGCCCAGCAGGAAGCGTGCATGCTTTACGCTGCCTGCGGGTCCGCCTTCGTTGGCACCATATTTAACCATACTAATGATCTTTGAATTGGGAACGGCTGTAGTATACAGGTTTATCGCGGCTTCGGCAGCGCCTTCAAACATCAGGAAAGTTGCAACGTCTTGCATAAAGACTGGATTTTGGAGCTAATTTATCACATGACTAACGAACCGCAAAATGAGAAAAATATCGGCATTTAATTTTATATCGCTCAATGGGTTTTACAAGGGCATCAATGATGACATTAGCTGGAACAAGCATACCGCAGAAGAGAGTGAGTTTTCTGCCCAGAGCCTGGAGGCTGGTAACGTATTGCTGTTCGGGCGCGTCACCTACCAGATGATGGAACGCTTCTGGACTTCGCCGCAGGCGGCTGTGTTGCTCCCGGAAGTAGCCGCCGGAATGAATCATGCAGAGAAGATCGTTTTCTCAAATACACTCACAGAAGCAAACTGGAACAACGCAAGTCTTGTCTCCGGTGATATAGTCGCAGCCGTCACAAAATTGAAACAGGAAGAAGGGCACGATATGACCATATTGGGTAGCGGCAGCATCATAACCCTGCTTACTGATCATGGCCTCATTGATGAATACCAGGTGATGATATACCCCGTGGCGATAGCTGCAGGAACGCCGCTCTTCAGCGGTGCAAAGAACCCTTTAAATCTTAGATTGACCAGTACCAGGACATTCAACAGCGGCTCTGTGCTGCTGCGCTATGTGCCTGACTAATTGCTAGAAATTCATCTTATTCCTTAGCGGAGATGGTACTCCGTTCTTATGCAGTAAAATACTCGTGGTCTTGTAACGCACATAAGCACGGGATACATAGATGTAGCCTTTGTAGTCGTTCTTATCTCCCCACGAATTCTTTACAATATAGTATTTACGGCCGTTCTGGTCTTCTGCCATGCCCACTATGTGCATGCCATGGTCATCGGTAGTTTCGTAGTTGTCAAATGCCTTTTGACGCAACTCCGGAGTAATGATCCTTTCGTCCTTAGGGCCATCAAACATGTATTTCTTCTCAGAGTCGTCCATGTCATCATAGTCCTTTTCAGGTACATAGGCCACACCGTTCTTCCAGCTAAAGTACTTCTCGCTTACGTCTGCACCCCATGCTACCGTAAAGCCTTTGTTGAGGGCATAATCGATAACGTCGGTCAGATCTTCCATCTGCACATTGTATACCCTTTGGAACGCCCAATTGTCGGGTACCATAAGCATCATTTTCTTGTATGGAGGATCGCTGATGAATGAAGATAGCTCTACATAATCTTCAGGATGAATGCCCACGCGCTGTTCGGCAAAAGATTTAGGAGTATACCATTTATTATCAAATCTGAACCTGCCGGGCATTTCACCGAGGTAAGAATTCAGTACGTCTTCGTAAGCCTTTTTCCAGGATGGTGTCAGGTGGCCGTTCGGGTTAGATACCACGGCATCCAGTACTGATTTAAGTATCGCCATCATTTCGGCAAATTTGTTCTTCGTGGTGCCGTATTGAAGACCGGTGTATACTTCCTGCGGCACTGCGCCATATTTAGCATACATGTTTATTACGTCATGGGCTTCGCCGCCATCGCCCCAGGCTACCGAGCCGTGCATACGCACATAGGCATCAGCCTTTTCCAGGTATACGCAATGTGCGCTGTATATCTGCGACAGTTCTATAGGCTCCTTGCCCATACGCATCATTTCGCTTTCCAGGAATGAATTGGTAGAGTAGCTCCAGCAGGTACCTGAGCTGGCCTGGTTCCTCACACTGGTATGTTCCAGGTCAATAATGGTATTGAACTCATATTTCTTCTTCTCTTTTACCTCTTCTTTTTTAGCGGAAGGGGCATTAGGTGTGGTAACATAGCTATGATTGGATTCTATTTTCTTCATCAGATCATCCTGCGCGCTAACCAGCAAAGGAGATATAACAAACGCCAGCGTGATAAATTTCTTCATTCTGAATATATTATTTTGAGCCTGACAAATGTACCTAATTATACAATACGTTGGTAGCCCTGGCTGATGGGAAAAAACGGGTGAAATTACCCCTATGGCATAGTTTTTACTACAGTAGTGAAAAACGAACCATGAAAAACACAATTACTAAATTAATGACCGTCTGCCTGGCAGCATTCCTGCTGACCTCGTGCGTAGCCAAGAAGAAATACGTTTTTGCCCGCGACAGAGCCACAAAAGCAGAACAGGAAAATGTGACGCTTAATGGCAAGGTCACCAGGCTTAATGACACGATAGGCAGGTTGCATAACCAGTTGAATGCCCTAGGTAAAGCAAATGAAAATACCTCTGATGAGCTTTTCAAGGCATATACCGAGCTGAATAAGACCAATAGCGAGCTGAACCTCACCAAGGACCAGATAGAAGCGCAACGCCAGCGCCTCCAGCAGCTGATGACCTATGTAAGTCAGCAGCAAAAAGCGACTGCCGACCTGAAAAGGAAAATATCTGATGCACTTGTTGGTTTCAACAGCAGTGAGCTTACAGTTTCCATGAAAAATGGCAAGATATATATCAGTATGCAGGAAAGCCTGCTGTTCCCATCTGGCAGTGCGGTGGTAAATCCAAAGGGTAAGGACGCCCTCTCAAAAGTGGCTGAGGTGCTGAATACCAATACGGATATAAATATTGATATTGAAGGACATACCGACAATGTAGCTATTCACACAAAACAGTACCCCGATAACTGGGCCCTTAGTACTGCCCGCGCAACTTCTATAGCGCATGTGCTGATCGACGATTACAAAGTAACGCCGGCGAAACTGATAGCCAGTGGCCGTAGCAGCTATGTGCCTATCGCCACCAATGATACTCCCGAAGGACGCGCCCAAAACCGTCGTACAGAAATAATACTGGAACCTAA
>CAINOM010000370.1 GCA_903851455.1 uncultured Bacteroidota bacterium
CAGGTAGTTTACCGCACCGGTGCTTTCAGCATCATACAGCAGTGCCGGCATCCCGAAACTGGGCGCCTCGCCAAGCCTGGTATTGCGATGTAGTATGGTATTGAATACCTGGTCGCCGAAGTGATTCTTGATCTCTTCCACCACCTGGTTAGACAGACGCAAACGGCCATCATACATGGTCATCAGTATGCCTTCTATTTTCAGATTGCCATTAATACGCGTCTGAACGATCTTAATGGTATTGAGTAATTTACCCAGCCCCTCCAACGCGAAATATTCGCACTGCACCGGTATCACCACACTGTCTGATGCCGCAAGTGCATTTACCGTGATGAGACCCAGCGATGGCGAACAGTCGATGATAATAAAATCATAGTTGGCCAGTTCCGGCTCCAGGGCCTTGCGCATTACAAACTCCCTGTTGGGGTGGTTGATAAGCTCAATCTCTGCTCCTACCAGGTCCAGGTGACTGGGAAGTATGTTGAGGTTCGGCGTATCTGTCGTTAATATTACCTGCGATGCCGGTGTTTCATTCACCATGCAGTCATACAGGCTGATCTGTATATTTTTGAGGTCAAACCCGTTACCACTGGTACTGTTCGCCTGCGGATCAGCATCTACAAGCAATGTTTTGTATTCCAGCACAGCCAGACTCGCCGCTAAGTTAATAGCCGTCGTCGTCTTCCCTACCCCACCTTTTTGATTCGCTATCGCGATTACCTTAGCCATAATATTTTTCAAAATTCCAAAAACAAAAAAACAAAATCCAAAGAAAAACCGAAGAACCTGATTAAGCGCAAACAATTCCAATTCCTGTTTCCGGCTTCATAATGAGCGAAGCCGAACTGCCCAATTCCACTATAGTTCTATAGTTTCTCCAATCTTAGGCAATATTAATTCTTTTCCAGCGGCTTTAAATTTTTCCTTTGTCTTATCATGGTCTATTTTAATATACCCAAATGTATCAAAATGAATACCTATGATCTTATCGCACTGTATAAAATCCGCTGCAATGACTGCGTCATCCGCATCCATAGTGAAGTTGCCGCCGACCGGCAATATGGCAAAATCCAGCTTCGCATACCGGGGTATCAGCTGCATATCCATCATCAGGCAGGTATCACCGCTATAGTAGAATTTCTTTTCGCCGCCATGCATCAGGAAACCACCGGGATTGCCGCCATAGGCTCCGTCGGGCATTACACTGCTGTGCCATGCTGGCAGGAAGTGCAGCTTTCCAAAATCAAAATTATATGGACCGAAATTCATGGGATGCGCATTAGTCACTCCCTGCTTCTGCACCCATTCTACGATCTCGTATGCCGCTATAACCATAGCACCCGTGCGTTTGGCTATAGATACCAGATCAGCAACGTGGTCGCCATGGCCGTGAGAAACCAATATGTAGTCGGCTTCGATGGCGTTAACATCAATATCCTTTGCCAACTCATTTGGGCTGATAAAAGGGTCGAATAAGAATTTTTTACCGCCTGTTTCAATAGCAAAACAGGCATGTCCGTAATACGTAAAATTCATGTGGCGGGGAATTTAAATAAGTACAATACTCCCTTCAAAATTAAAGTGCCAAAACACAAATTCCAAATCCGGCAGCGCGGATCTGGAACTTTATTTATCAACACTATCGGGAGTTCTCCTCCTAATTCCCCGCAGGGTTTCCCGGCACAGGTACCGGCACTATGGTATTCCCATTGCCGTCAGCCGGATATTGCTTCATATAATAAGGATAATTCAACTCCGGGTGAAGGTCCAGGCTGAGCCCTTTCAGTATCTGTACCCGCGATTTGCTCAGGTCTACTTTCTCCAGGAACGGCGGCAGAGCTGGCGTAAAGGTATACTTGCCATCGTTCCAGAAAACATAACCACCGCGGGCAGGGTCATAGTAGGTGTAGTAGTCCGGAAAATATACGTGGGCAGTTGCATCATATTTGTGCGCCGCTGCCCATGGGGGCACCTGCACTTTCGGCTTTGCAGCTTCCTGCGTTTTCTTATGCTTGTGATGCTTATGATGCGTTGTTGTGGTTTCCTGCGCAAAACAGAAAACGGGCATCAAACAAAAGAGAATTATTGCTAAACGGGTCTTCATTGTAAATAGATTGTTCATGTTGAAATGCTTTTGGCAAAAGTCACAATATCATGCCAGCAATAGCATGACATTGGTCATCGCCCGTCTTTTTAACCCGCATAACCTGTTAATTGTCTATTTTTTGTGTGCCCGCGGAACAATTTTTTACAAAATATTGAATAAAGCAACTGAAAAACTTATTTTTATCAAAATTTTGAACTTATGAACGCAGTAATAGGCATTTACGATAATCACGAATTAGCTGTAGAAGCCGTAATAGAACTCAAGGACCAGGGCTACCCGGCTGAGCACTTATCTATAATGGGTCTTACTGAGACAGAAGTTGTCGACAAAGAGAACCATGTAATGCCGGAAAATACAATAAAGAAAGGCGGTCTCGAAGCCGGGACGGCCATCGGGACGGCACTGGGCGTGCTTACAGGCGTAGGCTTGTTCGCGATCCCTGGCCTGGGCATACTCTGCGGTGCGGGAGCGCTCGTTGGCGCGTTTGCTGGTTTTGATGTTGGTCTTATCGGTGGCGGTATCGTCAGCGCACTTACCTCGGTAGGTGTTAATAAAGATGTGGCTAAAAAATACCACGATGCATTGGCTGCGGGCAAATTCCTGGTGATCGTTCACGGAAACAAAGCTGATGTGGACAAGGCTCAGACCATGCTGCACGAGCACGGTACACATACCGAGCTTGACGCACACTAAAAAAATAAAAATGATCGCCCATTCTTTGGGCATATAACAAACCCCAAACCTTTGCTGACCGGCAGGTGTTTGGGGTTTGACGTGTATTTAATACATTTGAGAACATACCTGCTACAAATACTGTGAGTAAACAAAGTCAGAAACAAGCCGAGCGAAAGAAGCCCGGCAGCCAGATGCCAAAGGCCGATCCTATACCGGAAAAACCTTCGGGTTTTACCATTAAGCAGCCAATGCTGTGGCTGGCGCTGGCAGCACTGGTGGTATACATCCCCACCCTGTTTTTCAATTACACCGAATTAGACGACACCATTTTCATCCGCGATTTCCAGGCGTATAATGAAGACCTGGGAAATATTGTAAAAGCATTTCAGAGAGGGTTGTTTGATGCGGTAAAAGACCCATACTACCGCCCGCTCTTTTCTGGTGCCATGATACTGAACTACCACCTGAGCGGTATTGATAATGCATGGGGATACCATGCTGTAAATATCCTGTTGCACATCACAACAGTACTCCTTCTGTTCAAACTCTTCAGAAAACTGAACATAAAAGAGCTGCATGCTTTTTTGCTTGCATTGGTATTTGCAGTACACCCGGTGCTGTCGCAGGCTGTGGCCTGGATACCCGGCAGAAACGACACCATGCTGGCGATATTTGTAATCGCGTTTTTCCTTTCAGCGATCGACTACTCCAATGAAGGAAAACTAAAGTCACTGGTCTTATCAGCACTATTTCTCCTGCTGGCGTTCTTCACCAAGGAAACAGCTGTATTTGCGGCACCTGCTGCATTCGTATTGCTGGTACTGGTGCTGGGCAAGAACGCAACCGATAAAAATAACCTCGTACAATATGCAGTATGGGCTGGCTGCTTCGGGCTGTGGTATATGGCGCGGGCTATGGCCACAACTGCATCTACCAACATGGCATCATCCCAGGCGATCAGCGAATCGCTGCACCGGCTGCCGGTTATTATTCAATACGTGGGCAAGATATTCCTGCCGTTGAACTTAAGTGTCTTCCCTACTCAGCAGGACACTGTTTACTACTATGGATTCGCTGCGCTGGCAATTCTGATCGCCATACTTGTATTGAATAAGCAGCAAAACATAAAGGTGACCATCGGCAGTGTTATCATTTTTCTGTTATTCCTACTACCCGCATTGCTGGTACCGGGCAACCTCAACCAGCAAACCTTTGAGCACCGCCTTTACCTGCCCATGATAGGTATATTGCTGCTCTTGTCTCAGAGTGTTCTCTTCAATAACAAGCTGGCCGATAAACAAGTTTTTATGGGCGCAGTTGCTGTCTGTGGCGTATTTGCGATCATCAATTTTTACCACCAGAAAAATTTCGCCAGTCCACGTGCGTTCTGGACACAGGCGGTGGAAACATCTCCCAATTCCGCCTTCGCAAATGTGATGCTGGCGGCGAGGTTAGACAAAGATGAAGTGCCGAGATCCATCGAGCTGTTCCGCAAAGCTTACCGCATAAACCCACGCGAAAAATACCTGAACTTCTATATGGCCGAGATGCTGCAGAATACCAACAACAAAGACTCTGTAGCCGCCTCCGAAAAATACCTGCTGGCCGAAAAACAGGTATCCGACTACTACAAATGCGACTTCCTGCTGGCCCGCGTAGCCATGCAAAAAAACGACCTTAATGGCGCGGCCAACTACCTGCAAACTTATTTGAAACGCGACCCTACCAACACAATGGCCAACAACAACCTGCTGCTACTCTATGCACAAACCGGCCAGGCCGATAAAGCCAAAGCCCATGTAAAACATATGCAGCAACTGGGCCTTGAAGTGCCACCCGGCATTTTGAAGCAGTTGGGGATGTAGCTCAACGAAAACATCAACCACGAGTTAATAAAAAACATTATTTATTAAAACCCACGCGTTGCATTGTTTTTTTTTATCTTTATACCGTTATATAAGATACTTTATGAAAAACATTTTTACCTGTTTACTCAATCGATTGCTGCTCTCAGTATTTTTTTTGCTTTGGTCGTTTACGTCGTTTGGCTCCCATATTATCAGCGCCCGTCTCTCCTATGCATATGTTAGCGGCAGCACCTATAAAGTTACAATGATCGTATATGCAAATTGTGGCCCTGCCTCCGGAGGTGCCTTTGCTACACTTCCATATTCGTCCCCGCATATTTGCATTTACGATGGCAGTACCAGTATTGATTCTATGGGCCTCATCGTGCAACCACCCGATACTGGTGTTGAAGCAACGCCGCTTTGTCCCGGCGGAGTATCCACATGCACTGACCCGGCATCAACCATCCCCGGTATTCAAAAATTTGTATACAGCGCTAATTACACACTTCCCTATACCTCTGCTACCTGGCGCTTCATATACAACGGAGGTATGGGTTCAGGTGCCTCAGCAGGCAGAGCGGCAGCAATAACGAATCTTACAGCACCGGGGAGCTCAATTATACAACTTGAAGATACCCTGAATAATACCGTTTACAATAATTCGAGCCCGGTTATTAACTCCGTTGCATTCG
>CAINOM010000371.1 GCA_903851455.1 uncultured Bacteroidota bacterium
CATTGTACGAAAGCTGGTCGGTGCCATTTTCTGTATTGCTGGCTGTGCCTATCGGAGCCTTTGGCGCCATTCTGACGCTGTTTTTTGTTCCCAGCCTTACCAATAACGTTTATGCTCAGATCGGCTTGATAACACTTATTGGTCTTGCAGCAAAAAATGCGATTCTTATTGTTGAGTTCGCAAAGGTACGCGTTGATCGCGGCGAGGATTTGATAAAATCTACACTTGATGCAGTGAGTCTGCGGTTGCGCCCAATTGTAATGACATCGCTGGCTTTTATACTTGGGGTGTTGCCGCTTGTGCTTGCAACAGGCGCAGGTGCAGTTGCGCGGCGAACCATTGGTTTTACCGTACTTGGTGGTATGTTGGCGGCTTCCACTTTGGCTATATTCATAGTTCCGGTGCTTTATGTTATCATCACCCGCGTCTCCTATGGTAAGGAAAAGCTCGCTTACCTCATCGCCCACCACGAAGAGTTGATGGAGAAAGAGACGAAAGTAGAAACACAAAATATAGACCCCGAGCTGGAATACGAAATTCAGAAATCGAGGGATTTGAGTAAACCTGACCACAAATGATTGCAAATACATTTATTAAAAGGCCGGTAACTGCAATTGTTGTCTCAGTAGTGCTGATGATAGCAGGTGCTTTGTGCCTTTTAAATCTTGCTGTGGATCAGTATCCGAATATTTCACCGCCTGGTGTGTCTATTTCCGGCCAATACACAGGAGCCGATGCACAAACGGTTGAGCAAACGGTCGCCATCCCAATTGAAGAGCAGGTAAACGGAACTCCCGGCATAGAATACATGACCAGCAATAGCACCAACAACGGGATGATGAACATCAGCGTCACCTTTGATATTGGCACAAATGTTCATATTGCTGCCCTTAATGTTCAAAATAGGGTGGGTATTGCCGCTCCGTTGCTTCCAAGCGTAGTGAGTAAGCTCGGCTTAACCGTGCGTGCCAAGAACCCGAGTATGCTAATGATGGTGGCTATCTATTCGCCAAATAACTCCCATAATATTACTTTTCTCGACAACTATTCTAATGTGTTCGTGATGGATGCATTGCTACGCGTGCCGGGAGTAGGGGACATCACAGCCCGAACAGATAATTTTAGCATGAGGATATGGATGAATCCTGATAAAATGGCTGCCTACAACCTTACTCCTATTGATGTAACTGCCGCCCTCAATGCCCAAAATGTGCAGGTTGCTGCCGGTTCTGTTGGCTCACCTCCCCAAAATCCTGAGCAGGCCTTCGAGCTCGGCATTTTGGTAAATGGGCAGTTGAAGACCGCTGCCGATTTTGAAAATGTTGTAGTAAAAAATAACGCCGCAACTGGAGAGCTTGTTTACCTGAAAGACATTGCTCGCGTGGAACTCGGTAAGTTCACGTTTTCAAGTAACTCTTTTGTCGATGGCAAGCGGGCATCTTACCTGATGATTTACCAGTCACCCGGTAGCAATGCTTTGGAGACGGCGAATAATGTTTATGCTGAACTGGCCGAGCTGAAGAAATCCTTCCCGAATGATATTGACTACAAAGTACCCTTCGAATCGGTTACTATCATTAAAGTCTCCATGCAGGAAGTGG
>CAINOM010000372.1 GCA_903851455.1 uncultured Bacteroidota bacterium
CAATTTGGTGGACAACATCGTTGACACACAAAAAAAAGTTATCGACTCTGTAGTGGAAAACACTAAGAAATTCGCAAACGGGAACAGCACCCTCAATGAAACAATTGAGAAAGGAACCGACTGGTACAAGACCTGGTTGGAAAGCCAGAAGAACCTGTTTACAAAAGCTACCAGCGAAGCACCGAAAGCTACAGAAGCTGTAAAGGATGCTACAGAAAAAGCTAAGGAGTTTTTCGAAAACTGGATGAAGACGCAGGCTGATCTTGCAAAACAAATGTGGGATGCAAGCCAGGAAGCTGCTAAGAACTTCAGCAATGGTACCAACACAAATCCATTCGCGCAATTTCAGAACAGTTTCAATAACGCAGCTAACCCAATGTCTGCATGGATGAACAACCAGTCTAACCCGATGACTGCGTGGATGAACCAGATGCAGGCTAATAACTGGATGAACCAGATGCAGCAGATGAACCCATTCAATGCAGATCATATGAAGAAGGCTACTGAGCAGATGACTTTAATGTTCGGCCAGTTCAATAACACACTTCAGGCTAATATGGGCGACTGGACTAAAATGTTCCAGAGTGCAACAGCTCATGACGCATATAAGAACATGATGGGTACCGGCGAAGGCTTCAGCAAATTTGCTGAGATGTGGGCACCAATGTTCAAATCTATGCAGGACAAGACGTTCAACATGGACGAATACAAAAAATGGATGAACCCAGAGCTTTACAAAGAGTTCACTGATAAATTCTTCAGCTTTATTCCACAGGAAGGCCGTGAGTACATGACCAAAATGGCGGATAAGATGAAAGAAGGCGCGGCCCAGATGAGCCAGGCAGGCATGAACAGCTACAACCAGATGCGCGGTATGATGGGTAATGGCGCTGATGTTTTCGGTAACGTGAACAAGGCATACCATGACTTCACCGGCATGATGAATGATGCTGCGTCTCCTTTTACAAAGCTAATGCCTGAGAATGCTCAGAGCAAGACTGTGAAAGAGTGGAGCGATATCTCTAAGCGCATAGCTGAATACAACATCAAGAATGCAGAATTGCAGTACATGATCTATAGCCAGGGCACTAAGGTTATGGACAAGCTGGCGGAGAATACTGCTAAGAAAATACAGGAAGGCACTGAAATAAAGAGCATGCTCGCTCTTTACCAGGAGTGGATGAACATCAGCGACAAGGTTTATGTTTCTTTGTTTGAAAGCACAGAATACAGCAAACTGATGGGCGAGGTGAGCAGCATGCAGAACAAACTGCGTAAGGACATAGAACTGCAGACTGAAAAGATGATGAAGGACATACCAGTTGCTACCCGCAGCCAGATGGACGAAGTGTACAAGACCATTTACGATCTGAAAAAGAAAGTACGTGAAATGGCAGCAAAGATGACGCTTGCCGACGAAGCCGAAGCTGAAGACGAAATGGAGGAAGAAGAAGTATACAAGGCTCCCTCTCCTGCTAAGAAAGCCGTAAAGAAAGCAGCACCTGCTAAGCGCGGAAGGAAATAATCAATAATTGGTCTCTATAGAAAAAGGAACGCAATAGCGTTCCTTTTTTTGTGCGATGCTTTTATCGTTTTGCCCCTTTTTTCGTAGCGATGTAGCATTGTTTCTTCTCTACCCGCGTGTCCATGTTGCCATGTGATGTTGTGCGGTTGTAGCGGCGCAATGCATTGCGCCGCTAAATGAACATTGCACTCTTCTTACACTATAATGTGGCTCGGTGCCTGGTAGACGTAGCAATGCTACGTCTCTACAAGATATATACCGATCGATAGGTTATTTCTCGTTTTCCAGGAGCAGGATGATGTTCTTGTTGACATCATCCGCTTTTTCCCACTGTATGAAATGGCCGCAGTCGGGTATCATTTCCAGGTGAGCATCGGGCATTTTCTTAACGGCATCTGTGGCCATTCTTTCGGTGGTGGTATGGTGCAGGAGCCTGTTTGGTATCAATGCGTCATGTTTGCCGAAAAGTACGAGCGCCGGTAGCTGCAATTGCCTGAGTTTATCATACACGGGTTCTTCTATCATGCCTTTTATGCAGGCTTCCACCATTTTGCGATAGTAGTTGACCTTGTACGTTTTCATGATGCTGATGAGCTCCCTGACGATACCTTCGCCCTGCGCGCGGTTGTGATAAAAGCTATTCTCTACAACTGTGCGAAGGCTGTGCTCATCGGAGGAAATAAAATCCATGAGATGGATGGAACTGTAGTACATGGTTTTTTCCATGGCGGAGAACTGCTCGAAACCAGCGGGGGCACAGAGTACTATTGAGTCGGCGCAGTTGGGATGCCTGAGCAATGTGGTCATTGTTATCTGCCCGCCCATGGAGTGGCCTACGATGCAAAGGTCTTTCAGCTTCAGCGCAGTAATAAAATTGTTCACGCAGTCAGCAAAGAACTTCATCCCGAACTTGTGTTCATTCTGGTCTGACAGGCCGTTGCCGGGCAGGTCGATGGCTATGCAGCGATAGTATTTTCTGAGCTCATCGATATTCTTTTTCCAAACCGGAATGTAGTTGGCGAGTCCGTGTACGAATAACAATGTTTTTTCTCCCGAGCCTTCGTCTATATAGGCAACTCTGCAATTGTCGGGGAGGTCGATGAAATGCGTTTTGTAAGGATAACTGATACTTATTGACATGGTCGGCGAAAATAACCTATTCTTTCCACGGGTTGAAATATCGTTGTATATTTGATTTAACCAGAATTATATGTAAGCTTGAAAAGGAGCAAAGATATTATCCCCGTTTATGACCTGTGTTCTGTAAACCCGAGTGGCATCCATCACGAGATCAGCGCGGGGCCTTTTGCTTCTTTTCTAAAGATCCGCGACAAACTGATTGTCCCGCACAGGCATGCCTATTATCACGTGATCTTATTTACGAAGGGCGGCGGTACCATGACGCTCGATTTTGAACGATATGAGATATTGCCGGGGCGTATTTATTTCATGATCCCCGGGCAGGTGCATTGCTGGGATTTTTCGGAGGACAGAGATGGATATGCTGTAAATTTTTCCGAAAATATATTCAGCACATTTATTTCGGACCCCGGGTATCTTGAGCAGTTCCCTCTTTTGAGAGGCAATCCCAAGGACAGCGTATTCGATCTGAAGGGTGTGTCAAAAGCCGAAGCTGAGTATTTTTTCAATCTCATAAATAACGAGGCCGGGAAAAAAGACAAGTTTAGTTTAGACCAGATCTGTTTTCATTTAGTTTCGTTATTTATCAGTATCAGCCGCCATGAATCCTCCACCCTAAAGAAACAGATCCCGGAACAGAATAACAGTATTTTATTTCATTTCAGAAAACTGGTAAACGGGCATTTCAGAGAGAAAAGACTGCCAAAAGAGTATGCGGCGATGCTTTACATCACCCCCCACAAACTTAATACGATATGCACGGAACAGGCAGGCGGTTCCGCAGGAGAAATAATCAGGGCCAGGATAATTCTTGAGTCGAAGAGATTGTTGGTGAACGCAGACCTGAGCATCTCTGAAATTGCCTACCAGCTTAATTTTTCAGACAATTCGTACTTCTCCAAATTCTTTAAGAAGTATACTGCCATGACTCCTGATGAGTTCAGGAAGCTCAGCGCAATCAGCTTGTAAGAAAAGCTGCGCGCTCCACGAATAGCTTGCCGATCACCAGCCACAAAAAACACCATTTAATATTGAAGTTGTACAATTTCACCATATCTGTGGACAGTAATTTTGTGTGAAATTTCAGATAGTATCCTTGCGGCAACTATGTGATCGAAAATAGTTATGAAGAGACTGCTATTCATTGAAGACGACGATTTTTCTTTTAAGTCAATTGCGCTATTGCTTGAAAATATTGGCTATTCCGGCGACCGGATCGTAAGATGTGCCTGCCTGGGTGATATGGATGATGTGGATGTCCCGGAATTTGAGATCGTTTTGACAGACCTGACCCTGCCGGATTCTTCGCACCTTGAGACATTTGAGCGGGTGGTAAAGAAATTTCCATATACCCCAATAATTGTGCTTACGGGAACTTCGGAAATTGAGGTAGCAATAAGGACGATACAGCAGGGTGCGCAGGACTACCTTGTGAAAGGAGAGTTCAACGGGAAATCGCTTGAAAAAGCGATACAATATGCTATTGAACGTACAAGGATCTTAGATAAGATTTTCATTGAAAAACAGAATCTCCGTGCCATCATTAACAACACCAAGGACATTATATGGTCCGTAGATAAAGACCATAATATCATTTCAGCAAATGAGGCATTCTGGGAGCGCGTTGAAAAGATCTGCGGCAAAAGAAAACGCGATATTCAGAACAATGATCTTGACAAGGATTTGCTTAGAACCTGGGCTGCGTTTTATGACCGTGCTTTGAGTGGCGAGGTTTACAAAATGATATGGCGCGAAGACCATGATGGCAGCAAAACCTATGAAGAAGTAAGTTTTAACCTGATACACGATAAGGATCAGAATATCATCGGGGTCAGTTGTTTTTCCCGGGACATTACCAGGCAATACAAATATCTGAAAATGATAAAAAAACAGAATGATCAGCTCAGGAAAATTGCATGGGTACAGTCGCATGAAGTAAGAGGGCCTGTAGCCAGTATTCTTGGTATTGCCCAGCTATTCAATATGGGGAACCCCGGTCATGCTGAGAATATTGAAATTTTGGAGAATTTACAAATAGCTGCTAACAAACTGGATGAAGTCATCAAGAAGATAAACTCATATACCACTACAGCGGAGGAGAATCATTGAAACTTGTAGCACAAGACAAAAGAAAGGTGCGCTACACCAGCGCACCTTTCTTTTGCCTTATCAACTTGTCTCTTGTTTAGCATCTTTCGATTACCCACTCAGCAACTGCCGGAGCGAGTTCTTTCTGCGACTTGCCGCCTACGAACACGCCTATGTGACCACCAGGGAACGCATATACCTGCTTGTCCTTAGAGCCTATGAGGTTCATGATGTTCTTAGTGCTCTCGTTAGGTATGATGTTGTCTTCGGTAGCGTACACGTTAAGGAAAGGAACCGTCATGTTCTTCAGGTCCACTTTTCTGCCGCCGAGCTCAAATTCGCCCTTGATCAGCTTGTTATCGCGGAAAAGGTCTTTGATGTATTTGCGGTACATTTCGCCTGGTATTGCAGGAAGGTCGCTCTTCCATTTTTCCCTGCGCAGGAAGTTCTCCATTTTAGGCTTGTCATCCAGCGAGTCTACCAGGCCGAAGTACTTGCTTACGTTCATGCTTGGTTTCAGCATACCGAAGGCGCTGTCGATCATTTCGCCCGGTATAGTGCCCATATTGTCTACCATTGCGTCTACATCGATGTACTTGGTCCACTTGTAGAGCATGCACTTAGTAGTAGAGAAGTCATAAGGCGCTACATAAGTAGTCAGCGACTGTAATTTCTCAGGATACAATGAAGCGTAGATCATAGAGAAGGTACCGCCCTGGCAGATGCCCATCTTGTGTATCTTCTTTGTCTTGTGACGTTTGCGGAGAAAATCAACTGCACCGTTCATGTACACATCGATATAGTCTTCCATGGTCAGGTAGCGGTCAGAGCGGTCGTGGTAGCCCCAGTCCATGATATAGATATCAAGTCCTTCTTCGAGCAGTTTTTTCATCAGGCTGCGGTCGGGCTGCAGATCCAGCACATCGTGCCTGTTGAGCATTGCAAAGGATACCAGTACCGGTATCTTGCAGGTTGGCGGAGTATCGCGTTTGTAGTGATACATCTTTATCTTATCGCAAGACCATACCAGTTCTTTTGGGGTCATGCCTACTTCCACATCACCTATTTCGTTGAGTACTTCGTATCCCCTTTGTATCTTTTCGTTGGTGGATACCATTTCCTGTGCAATGTCTGCAGTATTAAAATTCATTTTATAGTAATTTTTTGCGGCGAAGGTAAGACCTATTTGGAATTTAAGTTGTTAATTATGAATGAAATGCTGTGCCTGTGCATAGTCATGTGGATAATAGACGCAGGAAAAATCAATCTTTTCCGGGCACCGATATATTTTAAAAATGATATTTCTGTGAATAATTTCTTTTTATAGGTGTTTGGACTATCTTTCATTGACTAAACCATTATTTATGAGTATAACAGAAAAAAGGATCGTTTTGGTGACCGGCGCCACGGGTGGCCTGGGTACGGCAATGTGTAAGAAATTGTATGACGACGGGTATATAGTAGTGGCGAACTACCACAGCGAGGATAAGGCTATAAAGTGGAAAGAGAAACTGCATAACGAAGGCTATGATATTAATATCTATTACGCCGATGTGGCTGACTTTGATTCGGTGGGTAAGATGGTAGAAAAGATAGCGAATGAGATAGGGCATGTAGATGTGCTGGTAAACAATGCAGGTATAACACGGGATGGCGGTTTTCGTAAAATGTCCTTTGAGAACTGGCGTGCGGTAATATCGACTAACCTGGACAGTGTTTTTAACTGCTCGCGCCATGTGATCAACCATATGATCGAGAAAGGTTTCGGGCGTATCATTAATATATCTTCGGTAAATGGCCAGCGGGGCCAGTTTGGGCAGGCCAACTACTCAGCAGCAAAGGCGGGTATGCACGGATTTACAAAGACCCTTGCAATGGAGGTTGCGAATAAGGGTGTGACTGTAAATACCATTTCTCCCGGTTATATAGGCACGGATATGGTAATGGCTGTAAAGGAAGAGATACGTAACCAGATCATAGCCCAGATACCGCTGGGCCGGCTTGGTGGTACCGAGGAAGTGGCTTACCTGGTATCTTTCCTTGCTTCAGAGCACGCTAATTTTATCACCGGTGCAAATATGAGCATTAACGGCGGCCAGCATGTTTATTAAGTCGTGAGTCTGCGGCTTGCGCTTGCTTCGAAACGGTCGAGAAGATAAATTCATATATTTGCATTATGCAAGCTGTAATAGTAAACAAAGCTTCGGTACTGGAAAGCCTGAGATCCCATAGCAGGGAGATAAAGGCGTTTGGAGTAAAGTCGCTTGGTTTGTTTGGCTCCTTTGTTCGAAATACGCCTACGGAAAGCAGCGACGTTGACCTACTGGTAGATTTTGAACCTCAGCAAAAGACATACGACAACTTCATGGACCTTTCCTTTTTCCTGGAAGATCTATTGGGAAGGAAAATAGAGATGGTTACTCCGCAGTCGCTCAATAAATACATTGGCCCACATATTTTAAAGGAAGTGGAGAATGTTGGTATCTGATGCTGAATTGCTCCGGCACATGCTGGATGAGGTTTGTTTTGTCCTGGATACAGTAAATGGTAAGGCAAAGGATGAAGTAATGCTGAACGGGATTTTGTTTCGTGCGGTAACAAGGAGTATAGAAATCATTGGTGAGGCCTCTAAAAAACTAAGTGATGAATTTAAGGACGCTAACCCTGCGATTGAATGGAAAAAAATAGGAAGAACAAGAGATATTCTTATCCATGTTTATTTTGATATAGACAATGATATTGTTTGGGATATTATTGTTGAAAAAATACCTGCACTTGGAAGCTATATTTCAGACTTGCTTAGTAGAATTTAGCCTTTCAACATCGGAGTAGCATAAATTAAATACTTGACGAAACACCTGCATTTTTTTGCAGGTGTTTTTTCTTTTTTTGATAATTGTTTGGCCAATGCTTACTTTGC
>CAINOM010000373.1 GCA_903851455.1 uncultured Bacteroidota bacterium
GCCAGCCAAGAATAAGGGCATGATAGATATGTATTTTGCAGAGCATGGTCAATCAACGATTTCCTCGTAAAAAAAACTTTTACTTTTTCCCAACGTTTTCCGTTGGTCAGCTATTTTATATACGAAGCCCATCTGATTATAAATTATCCCGAAAAGTAATTATTTTCCGATTTACTTCGAACAGTGTTTGAGCTATCGTACTTTGAATACCGCTCGGAGAACGGCTTTTTATTTTTGGGTTCCAGATGCGCTACGCTAACATTTTATACAACAGCAAATTTTAAGCAGGAAATGAACCTATTAAATATTACTGTTGTCTTATCTTTGATACGGGTGCGCCGTTATTTGAATCTGGAACAACGGAAAAGCCAGGTGTTTATGCTATCCTGCGTATGCCGTCCGGCAGCACTGCATATATCTGTGAACCTGTAGTTTTGTCCATACTGTATAAGCCGGTGAGTACTCCGAATGCAGGCACTATTACCACTGTGTCTGTAATATAAAAACAAGGCAATTTAATACTTTGCCTGCCCAGGCCGCAGAGTACAATCCCCGGGTGTATATGCCCTACAATATTTACCTTTCCCTCCGGGATCCGTTCCAATACATCATGTGAGTAAATGAACGAGTCATCCTCAACGGCATCCGTTACTTCAATGCATAGCTCCCTGAATTTTTTATGACTGATAATATCATGATTACCCTTGATCAATGTAAACGCTATTGCGGGGAACTGCGAGATCAGATCGCAGAAATACTGCCAGTCACGGTTGTAGCTGCTGTGAAACAGGTCTCCCAGAAAATAAACCTTGAGTGGCGCCACCTTATTAAATAAACTCTCAAGATTTATGTAGTCGCCTGATTGTGCTTCGGCAGGAATAGGAATGCCTTCTTTACGAAAATGGGTAGCCTTGCCTAAATGCACGTCAGCAATGATGAGCAGGCGTTCATCTTCCTTATAAAGGGCTTTTTCGTACAGCAATGTAAATGGGAAATTGTTGATCTCTATCTTCATCCCTGCTTTTCAATTTGGTCTATCATCTTCCTTACGCGGTCTTCGAGTTTTTCATTGGTGAACTTTTCTTTGAACCGCTCGGTAAGTATAGGAAAACAGAACGGGCTGAATTGTTCCAGCTCTTTTATTATTACGTGTTGCGCCTCCATCCGGTGCAGTGCATCCACCATGCGCGCCTCCTCCATCTGGAAGGTCATCACCTCATCATATGCTTGTTGCAGCAGCAAATTATCCTTTTCATAGTCTGAAAATACGGAAAAGAATAATTGCGCGGATGCCTGGGTATGTCTTGTCTTTACCTGCTTGCCGGGATACCCTGTGAAAACGAGCCCGGCAATGCTGGCGATATCACGGAATTTGCGCTTTGCCATCTCGGCTATATTAATGCTATGGTATATGTCTTTGGAAATATTCGAAGAGTCAAACAGGGCATTGCCCAGTGCTTCCTCTATGGGTATTTCCTGGTCGCTCAATAGCTCAAAGCCGTAATCATTCATAGAAATTGAAAATGTCATCGGCCGTATTTGTGAAATCCGATAGGAGAAAAGCATGGCCATTCCCTCGTGTACATTGCGCCCTTCAAACGGATAAATGAAAATGTGATGTCCCTCCTTACTCTTCATTTTCTCTATAAGCAGTTCGCCGGTATGGGGCAGGTGCGACCGTCTTTTTTGTTCTTCAAACAGCGTCTCCAGTTTTTCGATCTCTATATCTTTTTTCCCATTTTTATAGTGCTCATCTATTTTTTGTCGTATCACTTTGGTCAGCTGCGAAGAAAGAGGGAAACGGCCGCCTTGCCAGGAGGGAAATGAGCCTTTATTACCTGTACTTTTACGCACAAATGCGTTCATATCTTTAACCCTTATCAGTTCCAGGTTTCTGCCTGCAAACCAAAATGCATCACCCGGCTTCAAACGGGAAATAAACCATTCCTCAATTGCGCCTATCCTGGCGCCGCCAAGAAATTTTACCTGCATCATGCTGTCGCTGGCTATGGTGCCTATGCTCAGCCTGTGCCGCATCGCTATCCGCTTGCTGGTCACTTTATAAACGCCGTCCTCTACTACTACTTTATGAAACTCATCGTAGGCATCAAGCATTTTACCTCCTTCGGTGACGAAGGACAAACACCAGTAAAACTCATCCTGGCTAACCGATGCAAAACAATGAGTCTTCGTTATTTCCTCATAAATATCCTTCGGCCTGAAGCCATCGGATACCGCCAATGTAACAAGGTATTGTATCAGCACATCAAATGAACGGATATACGGCATACGCTGCTCTATCTGTCCGTGGGTTACGGCATGGCGCAGCGCAGCCCCCTCTACTATTTCGAGGGAATGGGTAGGCAGAAAGTAGATCTTGCTTGTTGCACCGGGTTGGTGTCCGCTTCTCCCTGCCCGCTGCATAAATCGCGCAACACCTTTTGGCGATCCGGCTTGTATCACTGTATCCACGGGCCTGAAATCAACCCCGAGGTCAAGACTGCTGGTACAGACGACAACCTTCAAAATGCCATCGTGCAGTGCATCTTCGACCCATAACCTTGTATCCTCGGCGAGAGAGCCATGATGTATGGCCATAAGCCCTGCAAGATCAGGCTCACGTTCAAGCAGCCGCTGGTACCATATCTCGCACTGTGAGCGAGTGTTGGTAAAAAGCAATGTTGATTTGCTGTTATGAATAATAGCCAGCGCCTTTTCCAGCAACCTGATACCCAGGTGGCCGCCCCATGGATACTTCTCAATGACATCCGGAAAAATAGTTTCAATATCTATCCGCTTCTCCAGCTTTGTTCTCACCATTACCTGCGGTCCCGGATGAGTACCCAGCAACACATCCTTTGCTTCTTCGAGGTTGCCGATGGTAGCGGATATGCCCCATATTTTTAAGTCCGGGTTGATCGCTTTCAGGCGCGACAGCGCGAGTTCCACCTGCACCCCGCGTTTTGTACCCAGTAACTCATGCCACTCGTCCACGACTACAAAGTCAAGGTTCTTAAAAGTTGAGTTGTATCCTTTTTGCGCTATCAGCAGGTGCATGCTCTCCGGTGTAGTGATCAGCGCATTCGGCATCACTTTTGCCTGCCTGGCTCTGTCCTTAGCGGTTGTATCTCCGGTCCGCAGGCCTATGGTATATTCCAGTTGCAGTTCGCTGCTTACACGCTCAGTGGCCAGGTATATCTCTTTGGATAGCGCACGCAGCGGGCTGATCCAGAGGCAATGCAAACCATGATGTTTTTTCTTTTTGGCGAAAAAATTCTCCAGCACGCCAAACCATATGGCATACGTTTTGCCAAAACCGGTAGGAGCATTTAATAGTCCTGAATTTCCATCAGCAATAGCCTTCCACGCTTTTACCTGGAAGTCGTAGGGCTGCCAATTGTTTTTCTGAAACCAGTTGTCCGCTATTTTATTTCCTTTCGCCAATACCATAAATGTTCAACAGCTCTACCAGGTCTGCCTTTGTATTTGCTTCTTTAGCGCTTTTATCTGTACGCCACCTCAAGATACGTGGAAAACGCAATGCTACGCCCGACTTGTGCCTTGGAGACGGATTGATACCTTCGAAGCCGATCTCGAATACAAGTGTCGGCGTTACACTACGTACCGGTCCGAATTTGTCCAGCGTATTTTTCTTTACCCATGCGTCCACTTCTGCCATCTCTTTATCCGTAAGACCGGAATAGGCTTTGCAGAACGGCACTAACTCATCTCCATCCCACACGGCAAAAGTAAAGTCTGTATACAGATCAGCGCGCCGGCCGTGTCCCCGCTGCGCGTACAGCAGCACACCATCGATCGATAGTGGGTCCACTTTCCATTTCCACCAGTCGCCGCGCCTGCGGCCCGTCTTGTATTCGCTGTTCTTGCGTTTCAGCATCAGTCCCTCGCAAGAGTGGTCGCGTGAGCAGAGACGTTGGGCGGATACCCCACCCCATGTATTGCAATTTACAAGAGGAGAAATATGGAGGGGCACAGTATGCTCCTTTTTTATCTCTTCCAGCAGGTTCTCGAGCATGAGCCGGCGCTCCTGCAAAGACAAATGCCGGATGTCTATACCATTATGTTCCAGCAGATCGTAGCACACCATCACCAGCGGTGCCTCCTGCAATGCTTTTTTTGTAACATTCTTTCTCCCTATCCGTGTTTGCATTACGTGAAATGGTAAGTATTTGCCATCTCTCACGGGAAGTATCTCGCCATCTATTACCGTACCGCCCGGCAGAATATTTACAAGATCATGAAACTCGGGAAATTTCTCTGTAAGCAGATCATCGCCCCTGCTCCAGGCAAACAAGGCGCCATCGCGCACAATGATCTGGCCGCGAATGCCGTCATATTTTCTTTCAATGAACCAGTCATCAATACTTCCCAGTTCTTCCGGCGCAGCCTCTAGTGGGTATGCCAGGTAAAAAGGATAGGGCTTGGACAGATCTACTGAGTTGTCGTTGCCTGCAAGCAAGGCCTTGAGTGTGTTGTTCTGCGCTACCCACTGCCCGGTGAGCCTGTGCGCCACAACGTTCTCATCTATCTTATAATGCAATGCAAGGGCTTTAATAATGATCTTATCGGAAACACCTACCCTGAAGCCCCCGGTAATCAGCTTATTAAACACAAACAATTCCTGCTTATTAAACTGCTTCCACATTCCTGTTATATAGGCTTTGCGTTGCTGCTCATCTTTATTGGCAAGATCCATCAGATCATTAATAACATCATGCAGTGCGTGGTCGTGCGTTTCATTATTTGGCGGTAGCAACAAGGAAATTGTTTCTGCCAGGTCACCGACTATGTGGTATGACTCTGCCTGCAGCCAGGTAGGCAGGCCGCTGAGCTCACCGCTCCATTCCCAGAGCTCGCTGGTTTTTACCGTGCGTTTCGGTCGCCGGCCGGATAATAAGGCAACGCACCATATTGTGTCCTGCTCGTCGGCGGTAGCAAAATAGTTTACCAACGCATCTGTCTTTTCATTGGTAGATGTCGTCTGGTCTATATTAGTAAACAACTCGCTGAACGCCTTCATTCTTTTCCGGTTTCTGTATCCAAAGTATCGTCAAGGCCTTCGCCGGTGTATAGTGTCTCCACCTCGTTTGCATTTAGACCATAATTGGTCTGCAGCCACCTTGCGTAGATCGACTTGTATCCGTGAGTTACATAAATATTTTCGGCCCCGGTTTCCCGTATGGCGGTATTAAGCTGGTCCCAGTCTGCGTGGTCAGACAATACAAATCCGCGGTCTGCACCGCGCCGGCGACGGGTGCCGCGCAGCTGCATCCAGCCGCTGCAAATACCTAGTTTATACGGTTGCAGGCTGCGCATCCATGGGGTATCCGCGGCCGATGGAGGCGCAATGATCATTGCGCCTTTTATCTCTTTCCGGTTTACACTGCCATCAATACGCTGTGTAACGGGCAGTGCCGCGATGTTCTCCTCGTACAACTTATTTATATTGTCAACGGCCCCGTGGGTATATATGCGGCCAATAGATGTATCCAGGTGCGCTAGTACTCTTTGGGCCTTTCCCAGGGCATAAGAACAGATCACAGAATTTTTGCCCTCCTCCTGATTCTTACGCCACCAGCTATTGATATCGTCATGCACTTCCTGCGGATCCGGGAATTTATAAACAGGCAATCCAAAAGTGCTCTCGGTGATAAAGCTATGGCACCTGACCGGCTCAAAGGGTGCGGAAATACTATCCTTTTGCAGCTTGTAGTCACCACTTACCACCCATACCTCTCCTTTAAACTCCAGCCGCACCTGCGCAGAACCCCATATGTGGCCTGCCGGGTGCAGGCTTATTTTTACGCCGTTGATCACTATCTCCTCCCGATACTTCAGCGCCTGGCATTTAATATCAGCACCCAGCCGGTATTTCATTACGGGGATCGCATGCTCATGTGCTATATAGGACCCCATTCCAATACGCGCGTGATCAGAATGTGCATGTGTGATAACCGCCTTGTTAACAGGTTTCCACGGGTCGATGTAAATATCGGCTTGCGCACAGTATATCCCGCAATTATCAAAGGTCAACATAAGCAATAAATTTACGCACGTTCCTTGTCTTAGAACGATCCTCCGCAGGCAATTTGTTGGGTGGCTGCATTTGGGACATCATGAGTATGGCATTGGTGCATCTCTTTCAAGTAAAACATCATGCCATTTCATTATCGCCAGGGCCATCCAGTCTACGGCGCATACTCCACTCAGCATCGTTCAGAAGTTTATAAGTTAGGGGCAAAAAAAACTTTTTACTTTTTCCCAACGTTTTTGCTCCGCAACACGTCTTATTATTAATGAAGGGTTAAAAAATCAAGGGAAAGCGTTAAATTTTATTTGGCAATACCGATTTTTTTAACTTTTTTGCACTCACAAAACCACAAAAACTACTGCATATAAGGAAAACTTCTACTTAAAATTCCCAAATCAAGCATGGCGTGAATCTTTACGTTACGTTTAAAACAGGTAGAAGTTATGCAGCTAATCCAACAACCAGACGCCCAGCTGATCCATGCATATATGCAGGGACAGGACGATGCCCTAGAGGTACTCATTAACAGGTACAAGGACAAGGTATATACCTCTGTGTATATGCTGGTAAAGGACAAGTACCTGGCGGAAGACATCTTCCAGGATGCCTTCCTGAAAATAATTAAGACCATAAAGGACGGCCGCTATGCTGAGCAGGGCAAGTTCCTGCCATGGGCTATACGTGTGGCACACAACCTGTGCATGGACCATTTCCGCCGCAGCCGCCAGCAGATACCGGTGACCCTGCCTGACGGACAGGATATATCCAACCTGTTTGGTGCAGGCGATATGGCTTCGGACGGCATCGAGAAGCGCCAGGTGCACGACAGCGTGCGTAAGCTGGTGGAGGAACTGCCAGAGGAGCAGCGCGAGGTAGTGGTGCTGCGCATCTATGCCGACCTGAGCTTTAAAGAGATATCAGATCTTACAGGGGTAAGTATAAATACGGCTTTAGGCCGCATGCGCTATGCGCTCATAAACCTGAGAAAAATGATAACCGATAAGCAGATGGTGCTGCGTTGATAATTTCGCTCAAATTTTCTATTTTGCCTCGCCATGTCGAATTTGCACCGCTTTTTTTATTCCGGCCCTATCGCCGAGAACAGTATTGTAACACTTGACGCAGACGCTGCCAAACACATATGGCAGGTGCTGCGGATGAAAGAAGGGGACCACATCCTGCTCACAGATGGCAAGGGAACCCTTGCCGAGGGGGAGATACATACCGCCGAGCGGCATAAATGCAATGTCTCCGTAGAAAAAGTATCCTTCAGTCCACGCTGCGGGAAAGAGCTGCACCTATGTGTCGCTTTCACCAAAAACAACAGCCGTAACGAATGGCTGCTGGAAAAAGCTACAGAGCTGGGCGTAGCCTCGATCATACCCATTACCACCGCCCGGTCTGAGAAGGCCCATGTAAGGGTAGACAGGTGGGAAAAAATATTACAGTCTGCCATTCTCCAGTCGCAGCAGAATTACCTGCCGGCGCTGGCAAAGATCACATCACTGCCGGCTGTTATCAAACAATACAGCGAAACTGCCCAAAAGTTCGTGGCTCATTGCATAGACGATAAGAAGAGGGTAGGCCTTGACAAATTGTTAAAACCAGCGGGTGACGCCATTTTATTAATCGGCCCGGAGGGGGATTTCACACCAGATGAAGTAAATTTGTGTGTGGACAATGGCTTTTTGCCGGTGTCCCTGGGCAGGCAGCGCCTGCGCACCGAAACTGCAGCAATAGCCGCGGCGGCTTATTTTAATATATTGTGTGATGACGAGAATTAAGTGTCTTTTAATAATAATATTATTTATCAGTGCAGGAATAGTAGCTAATGCGCAAGGCATGAAACTGGGCCTGCTGGTATACAATGGCGGTGGCGACTGGTATGCCAACCCTACATCTTTAAAGAACCTTGCGTTGTTTTGTAACGAGCAGCTGCACACCAACTTCGACCCTGTTGAAGCACATGTAGAAGTAGGCAGCCCTGATATTTTCAATTATCCATTCATTCACATGACAGGCCACGGTCGCTGGGCGCTGAGTGATGCCGAAGCGCAAAACCTGCGCAAGTACCTGGAGGGCGGCGGCTTCCTGCATATAGACGATAACTTCGGGATGGATGTATATGTGCGGCCGGCCCTGAAAAAAGTGTTTCCAGAGCTGGAGCTTGTCGAGCTTCCTTTTTCCTACGCTATCTATCACCAGAAATATAACTTCCCTAATGGTCTGCCTAAGATACATGAGCACGACGGTGGGGCACCGAAAGGCTGGGGATTGATCTACAAGGGTCGTTTGGTCTGCTTCTACAGCTTCGATACCGACCTTGGTGACGGCTGGGAAGACTACGACGTACACCGTGATCCTCCCGAGAAGCACCAGGCTGCATTGCAGATGGGCGCCAACCTCATACAATACGTCTTTACCAATAACCCGGTAGCCCCTTAGAAAGTCATAAGTCGTAAGTCCACGCATTAAACACTCATCAGTAACAGAGTTATTTCCCCGGTGCTGTAAAGCAGGCTACATTCACGTTTTACAATTCCCCGATAGATCAATGGTCTGATATGCTTCTCCGCTTGTCATAAAAGAAAAAAGCCGCAAACGATGTTGCGGCTTGATCAATCATTAATAAACGATCTTTATTTAAGTGCTGCGACAGCTTCTGTAGCCTTTTCGGTCATCTGTGGAGCTGCAGAGCGAGCGTCGTCATAATAAGCAAGGAGTATCTTGTAACCTGCGCATTTTTCGCCCAGTACATTTGCTTCGCAACCGGCATAGCCTACGAACTTCTGCTCCTTAGGTCCGATCTTTTCGATCACCTTGATCCTCTTCTGCAGGTAATCATTTACCATTACCGACTCTTCTATACGAACCGTGATGGTACGGTCTGCCGATTTGTTAGTTATAGCACAAGCTTTTCTGTCTACCAGTACTTTGGCGTCCTTAGCAGGAACGAGTGCTGCTACTTTAGCTGCATTTTCAACGATACGCTTCTGAGCGATTGCGCTGTTTGCGCTGAACAATGTGATGATTGCGAGAAGTACGATTGAAGTTTTCATATTCTTAATGATTTGCAAAGTGTTTACTAATGATTTGTTAATACAAATGTATATCTACATTTTGAAATCAGCAAACATTTTTCAATAAATTTTTCAAAGAAATTTTATTTAAAAACATAATACATTGTAAATCAATAAATAATGACGGAAATTTTTCTGAAAATATTTCCAAGAAAATCGGCCAATTTGCAAGTGATTAACAAATTTGATTGACTTCAGTTTCGTTTTATGGGCTTTTAGATGATATTATTCTGTCTTTTAGGGCGGCTAGATCTACTTAAAGACCTTTAATGAA
>CAINOM010000374.1 GCA_903851455.1 uncultured Bacteroidota bacterium
CACTCTTCATCCACGCAGGGTATTTCACCCGATTCCAGCTCTATAGTGGCGTGATGGATGCTGTTGTGCTGCAGTTCATGCTTTATACTGTGCACTATTTCCATTTTCTCGTTGAAGGTCAGCGAGTCGTTGAGTACCAGGTGGGTGGTAAGTGCATTCTCGGTGGTGCTCATTGCCCAGATATGGGTATGATGCAGGCTTTCCACACCCTTTACTTTTTTGATCAGGTCTTCGATATTGTCGATGTCAATGTCCTCTGGCACAGCATCCAGCGTCATACGCAGGCTGCCGGTGAGCAGCGACCATGTACCTACCAGTATTACGGCCAGTACCACGAGGCTCACAGCGCCGTCCAGCCAGTACCAATTGGTGAATTTGATAACGATACCTGAAACTACTACACCTAACGATACCAGCGCATCGGTCATTAAATGAAGGTATGCGCCCTTGGTATTGAGGTCGTGATCTTTATTCCTGAAGAAAAGCAGTGCAGATATGAGGTTAATGACGATACCGATACCCGCTACGATAGCTACAACGCCGCCAGCGACAGGTTGCGGATGAAAGAGCCTGTTTACCGACTCATATCCCAGCATGCCGATGGCGATACACAGTATTACAGCATTCGTAAGTGCCGCCAGGATGGTTGTTTTCTTGTAGCCGTAGGTGAAGGTTTCCGTCGGTTTTACTTTCGCCAGCTTGAAGGCGAAAAGCGACAATGCCAGGCTGGCCACATCGCTCAGGTTGTGCCCGGCATCAGAGAGCAGCGCCATAGAATGCTTTGCCAGGCCGGCGATGAACTGCACGACCACATAGACACTATTCAGAACAATGCCAGCAATGAAAGCCTTGTTTGCCACATCACCCGGCTGTACGTGGTGATGGTGGTGGTGGCCTGCATGGCTGTGTCCGTGACTATGATCGTGCTTGTGGTTGTGCTCGTGATTATCCATTCACGAAGTATTAATTCGGTGCAAGCTACGAAATATAGAACAGGCAATGACCGATTTTGAAAACCGCAAGTGGCACAGTTTTTTGACAAAAAGGAGGTATATGCGCGGCTATAACCATTCCCATATTAACACTTTACACTATTGCTATGCGAATCGCTTGCAAATTTTTTGTTAATTAAGATAGAAAGTGGTTGGCGTTAAATATATCGTTATACATTTATTTATTACCGCAGAACCAATTGTGGCAGATGCAGTTACTATTCGCAAATGATAGATGAAGCGCGGACATTATTGAGTGACATACAGGATACGATCGTACACCTGGACAATATGCTCGCTGAAAAAAATGACATGATCGATCTCTTGTCTCATGATCTCAGGAGCCCTGTGAACAGGATTCTTGCGCTTAGCAATCTCGTTAAGATAGATGATGAAACGAAGAAGGAGATCTATGCTGATTACATTGCAGAAGAGTGCAAAAGCCTGCTGAGCGTACTTGAAAATATCCTGCTCATGATGAAAGAGGACAGCCGTCCGTTCAAACTGGGTCAGGTTAATCTAAGTGAGCTCATCGAAGAGACGGTTCGCTTCTTTGATTTTGCACTCAGTGAAAAAAGCCTTAACGTCAACGTCTCGATAGATAAGTCAATATACATTACGGTGCAAAGAGAGTTGTTCGTACAGGCTGTACGCAACATTGTAGGTAATGCGATCAAGTTCTCATCCAACGGAAAAAACATATTTATTTCTGCGACCCAGGGCAAGGACCAGGTATCACTTTCCGTAAAGGATGAAGGACTTGGCTTTCAGCCTGCCGACGTTGAGCATTTGTTCGACCGGTTTACCAAAACAGGTAAGAAGGGGACGCAGGGCGAGGCATCAATGGGGCTGGGCCTGTACCTGAGCAAGAAAATGATAGAAAAGCACGATGGCAAGCTTTTGGCGGAAAGCGAGGGGATAAACAAGGGTGCCACTTTCACAATAGTGCTCAACAGGTTGATCACAAAAAAAAAATACTCCAGGACCAGCCAACAGCCCCTAATTACAACTGAGCCACCTACCAATAGTAAAAAGGCTACTTCCCGCATCCTGACATCACAGATATTCCAGTAATCTGGCGACTGGAAAAATATGGAATCTGATCCCTGATCTATCCATACATTTTCAAAAAGGTTATAATAAATTACCGGCTCTATAAGATACGTCTGATCCCGCTTTTCAATCTTTATGCCTGATATTTCGGTTTTTTTCTTCCTCGCGATCATAGGTATTCCAACCTTTTCAGACAACATTAGCTCTTCCTGCTTATAGCATTCTATTTTCCGCAACATCTTACCCAAACTTTCTGCATTTACATTAGTTTTGCAGCCACATTATATTATTTATTACCAATGCAATCAGCAAACGAGATACGCAGGCAGTTTTTAGATTTTTTCCGCAGCAAGGGGCATGAGATCGTGCCGTCTGCGCCTATTGTTATAAAGAACGACCCTACCCTGTTGTTTACCAATGCGGGCATGAACCAGTTCAAGGATTTCTTCCTGGGTAACCAGGTACCGCCAAATCCCCGCATTGCAGATACGCAAAAGTGCCTGCGTGTAAGCGGTAAGCACAATGACCTGGAAGAGGTGGGTGTGGATACGTATCACCACACCATGTTCGAGATGCTGGGCAACTGGAGCTTTGGTGACTACTTTAAAGAAGAAGCCATAGCATGGAGCTGGGAACTGCTCACTGCGGTTTATGGCATACCTAAGGACAAGCTGTATGTAACCGTTTTCCAAGGAGATGCTGCGGAGAACTTGCCTAAGGATGAAGAAGCGTACAACTTCTGGAAGCAGCACATAGCTGAAGACCGCATACTGCTGGGTAATAAGAAAGACAACTTCTGGGAGATGGGCGATACCGGCCCATGCGGACCTTGCTCTGAGATACATGTGGATTGCAGGACTGAGGAAGAAAAGAAACTGATAGACGGAAAGACACTAGTAAATGCTGACCACCCGCAGGTGATAGAGATCTGGAACAATGTATTCATGCAGTTCAACCGGCAGAAGGACGGCAGCCTGGTACCGCTACCCGCAAAGCATGTGGACACCGGCATGGGACTGGAACGCCTTGTGCGCGTGCTGCAGGGCAAGCAGAGCAATTATGATACGGACCTGTTCACCGGCACTATAGAGCATATAGAGCATATGACGGGCAGAAAGTATACTTATACCGACAGCAAGAAAGATGTAGCCTTTAGGGTACTTTCTGACCATATACGCGCCATAGGTTTTACGATCGCTGATGGTCAGTTGCCATCTAATACCGGAGCCGGCTATGTGATACGCCGTATACTGCGCCGTGCGGTCCGCTACTACTACTCTTACCTGGACCATAAGCAACCGCTACTTCACAGACTAATGCCGGTACTGGCTAAGCAGTTTGAAGAG
>CAINOM010000375.1 GCA_903851455.1 uncultured Bacteroidota bacterium
AGTTCTGGAACGTAGTAAAAGGAAACGGACCATGCAACAAGCAGCGCCTCGAGACCCGTAAAAAGGCATGGGAAGATGGCAAGTGGGTGCGCGACGCGGCAATGGTCCACGCCGAAAAAAGGAAAGCACGTAGCGAAGCCGCAAAGGCTGCTTAATACAATGTATTGAACGAACCCATTTCGGGGCTATTGAAATATACAGTCAGCCCTGAAGGGGCGTAATATATTAGCCGGGGGAGTAGCCCCCGGACACAAAACATAAAATATAAAGCCCTGAAAGGGCGGTATAAAAAGAACACAAATGAGTAATACAAACAAAAGTGAATGGCCCTTATGGGAAGTTTTTATCCGCAGCAAGGCGGGGCTTGATCATAAACATGCCGGCAGCCTGCATGCCGCAGATGCACAAATGGCAATAGAAAATGCCCGCGACGTATACACACGCCGCATGGAAGGAGTAAGTATTTGGGTGGTAGAAAGCAAGAATATTCATGCCTCTGATCCCGACGAATCAGACTCGCTATACGACCCCGCTAACGATAAGATATATCGGCACCCCACTTTCTATAACCTGCCCGATGAGGTAAAATACATGTAGGGATAGTAGGCGTTTGAGGTTGGTAGTTGGGAATTTGGATGGCTACCTCAAAAAGAATAACTAAAAATCAGACAATCCAAATTCCAAAAGACAAATTCCAAAAAGTGATGGATCCCAATTCCCAATTCCCAATTCCCAATTCCAGGCAACTGGATTATACGTTACGCCTCGCCGATGGCGCACTCATACTTGGCCACCGCCTTGGCGAATGGTGCGGTCACGGGCCCATCCTGGAGCAGGACATAGCCCTTACCAATACAGCCCTCGATCACCTGGGCAGGGCCCGCAGCCTTTACCAGTATGCGGCAGAGCAGTTCAACCAAATGCCTGCCGATGCGAAAAAGAACGTCTTTACGTCCGTCTCAATACAGAACATTATTAACACAGGTGCCAGCTTAGATGAAGATGACCTTGCTTATCTCCGCGATGGCTGGGATTTCAGGAATGAGCTGTTGCTCGAGCAGCCAAATATTGACTGGGCATATACGGTCGCCCGTGCGTTTTTTTATGATGCCTTCAATTACTTTTTCTTTTCTGCACTCGAAAAAAGCAAAGACGAAAGCTTAGCCGCGATCGCTGAGAAATCGCTGAAAGAAGTCACTTACCACCTGCGTTGGAGCAGTGAGTGGGTGGTGCGCCTCGGCGATGGTACTGATGAAAGTCATGCGCGCATGCAGCAGGCAGTAAATGAACTTTGGATGTATACTGGCGAACTATTCGCAATGAACGATACCGACACTGCAATGGTGAGCGAAGGCATCGGCGTAGATCTCCCAGCAATAAAACCATTATGGACAGCCCGCATACGTGCGGTACTTGATGAGGCCACCATCAACATCCCCGCTGAAGCGTGGATGCAAAAAGGCGGCAGAGAAGGGCGCCATTCCGAGCATCTGGGGTATATACTGGCCGAGCTCCAGTTCATGCAGCGCGCCTATCCGGGAATGGAGTGGTAAAATTTTTCGTTTAAAAACCCGTTATACTTCAACAATACGCCACGGATGATGATTTCCCTTATTTTACCCTGTTACAATCCACCGCCTGATTGGGAAAAAGTCGTCTGGGATAATTACAATTCGTTTAGTAAAAACCTGCCGGATCCGCTACAGTTGATCGTAGTGCTGGATGGCAAAAGCGTGAACGCTACAGAACAGGCCATGAGGCTGCTGAAGCAACGTATTCCCGAACTTGTAGTCGTCGATTATCCCCAAAATCGCGGCAAAGGTTATGCAATAAGGCAGGGTGTAGCCAAAGCCACGGGCGACATCATTATATATACCGATGTAGACTTTCCATACACAGCGGGCAGTATGTTTGCTATCTACCAGCGGTTGAATAATAATGAGTGTGATGTGGCAGTAGGGGTGAAGAACGAATCCTATTATACGCACGTTCCTTTTGTCAGGCGTCTTATCTCCCGTTGGCTCAGGTTCGTAGTGCGCGTATTCCTTTCAATGCCCATCACAGATACCCAGTGCGGATTGAAGGGGTTCAAACGGGAAGTTGCTCCCCTGTTTTTGGAGACTACGATCGATCGTTACTTATTTGATCTCGAATTTGTACGCAACTGTTACAAAAGCAAAAAGTACCGTGTTTTACCCATACCGGTCGCGCTCAATGAAAACGTTCACTTCCGCAAAATGAACTTTCGTATTTTATTCCCTGAAATGCTCAGCTTTGTCAGGTTATTGTTTCGATAATGGATAAATGGAAAAGTAAAATATGGTTCTTGGTATGTGTCGTGTTTGCGGTATGCTTAACCACAATCGCGCTTAAACATTTTGTTACCACCCCGTGGCACACTTTAGGCGAGCTAGGTGGCGATGGTGCGAAGAATAATTTCACCTATCTATACCACTCTTTGTATGGCAGTGGCTACTGGTTTATGGGGATGAATTATCCCTATGGTGAGCACATAGTATACACAGATGGCCAGCCTTTGTTGTCGGTATTGCTGACCCACATTAAAGGCCTGAGTGCAGGAGATGTGTTGAAAATATTGTGGTGGCTCATCGACCTCAGCTATGTTTTGTCTATTCTTTTTGTCTACAAGATTTTAAGGCATTTTAGGGTAGGAGCCCCGGTCGCCATCATATTTGCCGGGCTCATTACTATTTTCAGCCCGCAGTTATTTCGCATCCAGGGTCACTATGCGCTGGCATACACCTGCATCATCCCCATGATATTTTATTGGCTCATACAATACAATGAGCGCCCCAGGCTGCGGTATGGTGTTTTCCTCTTTATTGCAGGTTGCCTTACTGCTTTCCTTCATCTCTACTACATAGCGATGATGCTCATCTGGGTATTCGGTTATGCGGCAGGGTATTTCATTTTTACCAGGACCTCATTTCTACAAAGACTGAAGCATGTTGCACCCTTACTTATCAGCGTCGTTGCCGTATTTGCGCTAGTGAGTATAGTGATGAAGTTCACTGATCCCGTCAAAGACAGGCCTAAGGCGCCCTGTAATTCTTTTTATGAAACCTGCACCCGGCCAAGGCTGATATATACCTCTGCCAATTCACCGTTCTGGGTATATGCACAGTCAAAAAGATGGCTATATACGCTTGCCAACAGGGAAGAAGGCTACATGTATCTGGGCCTGGTTCTTCTGTTTACGTTAGCACTATCCATTGCTATTATTGTTGTCAAAAGCGTCAGGAAAAAACGGCTTGATATTATTATATCGGATACCGGTTTTTCCCCCATATGGTTATTTATAGCGTTGATGGCGTTAATAGTAGCCATGGGCATACCTTTTATCTGGCATGAGCAGTGGCTGGATACTATTTCAGCGTTCAGGCAGTTCAGATCATTGGGCAGGTTTAGCTGGATATTTTATCACATTATAGCAGTATACTGTGTGGTAGTCATCTACCATTATTACCTTGGGTTGGTCGCAAAACGCCGTTTTGTGTTAGGTTTTTCCTTGCTGCTCGTATCAATAGGGGTATGGGGCTACGAAGCAAAGGGATACATAGATTATTCCCGTTACCGTGCCGACTATGCCATGTACAACTATAGTATGCTCTTCTCAGAAGAAGAGCAGAACTGGCAGTCTTACCTACAGGATCATCACTATAGCAAAGATGACTTCCAGGCGGTATTGTTATTGCCGTTTTATCATGTAGGCACTGAAAAATTATGGTTGGGCAATTCTGAGTGGATCATTACGCTTGGTACCAAGGCGGCCCTGCAGTTGCATTTACCAATAATAGATGTTATGATGTCGCGGTCTTCGTGGTCGCAGGCACAAAAACAGGTAAAGCTGGCCGGTGGACCATTTACCGATAAACCAATTTTGCGCGACATAAAGAGCAACAAACCCTTTTTACTCCTTCAGTTCGATGAAGAAAAATTGGACCCCGATCAAAAATATCTTTTATCTGCTTCCGATTCAGTTGGCCGCCATGCGCAGTGCATAGTCTACGTCTGTTACCCCGACAGGATCGCAGCTAATGATAAAAAGAATGCGGATAGCATCAATACGATTTTGCCACACATGCACGCTGCAGATACGTGCTTCGGCGACAATAGTTCCTGGTTCGCAGATCATTTTGATGCATCAGTGGCCGGTGAAAAGCTATTTGGAGCGGGCGCACATCCGTATATGAAGACCGACAGCACGGTGATAGATGAGATACCGGTAAGAGCCACCGACGGCCAGCTATTTGAATTCTCCTGTTGGTTCCTGCTCGGTAATGAAGACTACCAATCTCCCGACCTGGTCCTTACTTCCCTGGATAGCGCGGGAAAAGTAGTGGACGTAAACCATGTAAATACAAATAAGAGCACAGATAGTTACGGCATGTGGTTTCGGGCATCAAAATATTTTCATTTAGGCAGCAATGCAAGGAAAGTAAGGTGTTCGTTGATCAACAGGCCAGGTCCTTCTTATAAGATCATGGACGAACTGTTGCTGCGGCCTGCCGCGGCTACGGTGATCTCGAAAGCAGCCGATGGCACTGTATTGGTAAATAATCATAGGTTTAAAATAGTAACGAAATAGCCATGGCAGCGTTGGATAAAGAGCAGGTGTATGAATGGCTTTCGAGTGTCACAGATCCCGAGGTGCCGGCCCTCACCATACTGGATCTTGGCATTGTGCGGAATGTGACGATAAAAGGCACGGGCAATGAAGCCGAGGTAACGGTATCTATCACACCTACCTACAGCGGCTGCCCGGCTATGGACGTTATTTCCATCGGCGTTCGCATGGCGTTAATGAGCCGCAGTATACGCAAGGTAAATATTGAATTGCAGTTAAGCCCCGCATGGACTACAGATTGGATGACGGATGAAGGAAAGCAGAAGCTAAAAGCTTACGGCATAGCTCCACCTCACAGGAAGGCCTTTCAGCCACTGGGTTTGTTTGAAGAGGACAATGTTACTTGTCCCCGTTGCGGTTCGGAAGAGACCGAACTGGTCAGCCAGTTTGGCCCCACGTCGTGTAAGGCGCTCTATAAATGCTTATCCTGTAAAGAGCCGTTTGAGCATTTTAAATGCCACTGACAGGTCCAAAAGTAAAAATTTCAATACTTGCAATTTTTACATTTGGTCTGGACGATTTTTTTTGAATTTTGAATTTTGAATTTTGAATTTGCAACATGTACGAAAATAAATTTGAGCCGGTAGCCCCGCTGCACGTTTTTTACAAACGGGTACTTAAAAGCCTCATAGTGGCAACACTTATCCTTGCGTTATGTTTGCTGATAGGTATATTGGGTTATCACTATATCGCCAAAATTGAGTGGATAGACGCCGTGCATAATGCCTCCATGATATTGAGCGGCATGGGCCCTGTGGCGGAAGTTAAAAATTTCTGGGGTAAGATATTTTCCTCTGCTTATGCCCTGTTTAGCGGTGTGGCTTTTATCACCAATGTTGGTTTTCTGCTGGCGCCGGCCGCCCACAGGTTTTTCCATAAGTTACATGTGGACCAGTCGGACATCCAGGAAGAGGACAGTGAGTAATACTAATTGACGACGGTTTTGGTAACTCCATAGGTTTCACCATTACCCATTTTTATCACGTACAAGCCCGGAGCCAGGTTAAGTCCCTTTATCGGGTAAGTTGCCTCACTGCCGAATAAGTTCATGTCTTCCTGGTACACCTCCCGGCCCAGCATATCATATATTCCCAGGTGATATTTGCCGGAAGTGCCGGTCTGGCATGAAAGCGTGATCTGTGAAGATGTGCTCGTGCCTGTTACACTTAGCGATAATACGCTTTTATCAATTTGCTGCACATGAGCGGGGAAAGTAGTAGTAAAAACATTGTCAATATACCACGTACTGCCCGACATATCATCGGAGGTATATCGGAAAGCTACATACAGCGGCGTTGATGATTTGAAAGGGGTAAGATCTGCAACATGTGTTACCCAGTCCGTAGAGTCATCGTTGCCAAAAAGGGGGGCTAACATATCAGTTCGGTCAGAGAATACACCGCCAACCGTGTCAAAGATGGTATCCCGTGAGGTTACAACCATCGCCAGCCTGCCGGCAAGGTTGATCTTGTTGGTTTTTGTATCAAAGTGCAGGTAGATGCTTCCTGGGTAACCTGAAAGGTTCAGTTGAGGGGATACGAGATACCCCGTATCCCAATGGTATGCTGCAGGTGTGCCCCATACACCGGTACAAGAAATGCCGGAAGTGCCGGACCGCCCGTCACCGGGTGCACACGCCCATTCGCCGCTGGGTATGGAGGCCGGCAATGGATTATAATAGGTCCAGTCCAGCGGAAAACCAGTGGAAGAGGCACATGACGAATTGAAGTCCTCAGACAAATAAGTGGCTTGCGCATGGGCAGCAAGCGTGCATATGGTGAGCAAAAGGCAGGGTATAATTCTTTTCATAGCAGTATTAATTTGTCTGAAAGTGGAAAACAAAATAACTAAACAATTTCATCACTCCTCACCGGATGCGTATTAATTTTTTAAATTTCAAATAAATAAAATTTGCATGTATTGATCCGCATCCCCTGCGCATACCCCATTAGACGAACGTTTTAGGGTAAATGTTAGTAATTTAGAAAAATAATTTGCGGGTTACTAACATTTTTCTGTTTGAACTCGTCAATAGAATACAACTGAAAGTTTATTTGGTATAGATGAATAATATTTTATTTATATAAGTTGACTGAAGTAATGAACATAAGTAGTAAAGTTTCTGTTTCAGAAAAGAGCCCGGCGCCTATGCAATCCGAGCTCCACATACTGATACGCGACTGTATTGCTAAGTCTCCAAGCGCCCAGAAGAAGCTTTATGACTTGTATGCTCCGGCAGCTTATGGGGTGGTAAAAAGGTATTTGTATAATGATGAGTTTGCCGCCCAGGAGGTGCTCAATGATTCATTTTATAAAATACTTACCAAGCTCCACCAATATTCTTTCCAGGGTGTATTTGAAGGGTGGATCAGGCGGATCGTGGTAAATACCGTAACGGACTACCTGCGCAAAAACATCAAGGACGCCAAATCGAACAAAGAGGTTCAGGAAGACGATGCCTTCATAAACAGTGAATCGGTAGAAAAAATATCGCACAAGGAATTGCTGAACGTTATTCAGACAATACCGGACGCGCAAAGAGTGG
>CAINOM010000376.1 GCA_903851455.1 uncultured Bacteroidota bacterium
AAGATCGAATATTTCTCCCTTTACGTCGATGGTCACTTTCTTTGAAAGGTCACCGCTGGCCACCGCCTTGGTCACCTCGGCAATGTTACGTACCTGGCTGGTAAGGTTACCCGTCATCTGGTTCACAGAGTCGGTAAGGTCCTTCCAGGTACCAGCCACGCCCGGCACGAATGCCTGGCCGCCGAGCTTACCATCGGTACCTACCTCACGTGCCACACGCGTAACTTCCGATGCAAAGGCGCGAAGCTGATCCACCATGGTATTCAGCGTCTCTTTCAGTTGCAATATTTCCCCGCGCACATCCACCGTTATCTTGCGCGACATATCCCCGTTGGCCACGGCTATGGCCACATTCGCGATGTTACGCACCTGGTCTGTAAGGTTACCCGCCATCTGGTTCACGGAGTCGGTAAGGTCCTTCCAGGTACCAGCCACACCCGGCACGTGCGCCTGGCCGCCCAGCTTACCTTCCGTACCTACTTCCCTTGCCACACGCGTTACTTCTGATGCAAACGCACGAAGCTGCTCCACCATCGTATTGATCGTATTTTTCAGCTCCAGGATCTCTCCCTTCACGTCCACTTCAATTTTCCTGGAGAGGTCACCATTAGCCACCGCCGTTGTTACTTCCGCGATGTTGCGCACCTGGCTGGTAAGGTTGCCGGCCATTACATTCACGGAGTCCGTAAGGTCTTTCCACGTACCACCTACACCAGCCACATCGGCCTGTCCCCCGAGCTTGCCCTCGGAGCCCACCTCACGTGCCACACGCGTCACTTCCGATCCGAAAGAGTTGAGCTGATCCACCATCGTATTGATCGTGTTCTTTAGCTCCAATATTTCTCCCTTTACGTCCACCGTTATCTTGCGAGACAGGTCACCCTTTGCTACCGCTGTTGTCACTTCGGCAATGTTGCGCACCTGCGCTGTAAGGTTACTACCCATCTGGTTCACTGAGTCGGTAAGGTCTTTCCATGTACCGCCCACACCTTGCACTTTCGCCTGTCCGCCAAGCTTACCTTCGGTACCCACTTCAAGCGCCACACGCGTTACTTCCGACGCGAATGAGTTGAGCTGGTCCACCATAGTATTGATGGTATTTTTAAGGTCAAGGATCTCTCCCTGCACATTCACCGTAATTTTCTTTGAGAGGTCACCATACGCCACTGCCGTTGTTACCTCGGCGATGTTGCGCACCTGTGCCGTAAGGTTACTGCCCATCTGGTTCACAGAGTCGGTAAGGCCTTTCCATACACCACCTACGCCCTTCACCTTGGCCTGTCCGCCGAGTTTACCTTCTGTACCCACTTCAAGAGCCACACGCGTTACTTCTGATGCGAAAGAGTTGAGCTGGTCCACCATGGTGTTGATGGTATTCTTCAGCTCCAATATTTCACCCTCCACATCCACCGTGATCTTTTTAGAAAGGTCACCGTTGGCCACTGCCGTAGTTACCTCGGCAATGTTGCGCACCTGCGCCGTGAGGTTGCTCGCCATTTGGTTCACGGAGTAGGTAAGGTCTTTCCATACACCGCCCACACCCTTCACCGTAGCCTGCACACCCAGCTTACCTTCCGATCCCACTTCACGTGCCACACGCGTTACTTCCGAACCGAATGAGTTGAGCTGGTCCACCATGTTATTGATCGTCTTTTTCAGCTCCAATATTTCACCTTGCACGTCCACAGTTATCTTCTTGGAGAGGTCACCGTTTGCCACCGCTGTTGTTACCTCGGCAATGTTGCGCACCTGGCCCGTAAGGTTACCTGCCATCTGGTTCACAGAGTCTGTGAGGTCTTTCCATACACCGCCTACCCCTTCCACTGTTGCCTGTCCACCCAGCTTACCTTCCGATCCCACCTCACGCGCCACACGCGTTACTTCCGAACCAAATGAATTGAGCTGGTCCACCATCGTATTGATCGTGTCTTTCAGCTCTAATATTTCTCCTCTTACATCCACCGTTATCTTGCGCGAAAGGTCTCCCTTTGCCACCGCCGTTGTTACCTGTGCAATGTTGCGCACCTGTGCCGTAAGGTTACTGCCCATCTGGTTCACAGAGTCGGTGAGATCTTTCCATACACCGGCCACGCCTTTTACTTCCGCCTGTCCGCCAAGTTTACCTTCAGAACCCACTTCCCTCGCCACGCGGGTTACTTCCGCAGAGAAAGAGTTAAGCTGGTCCACCATTGTATTGATCGTATATTTCAGCTCTGATATTTCTCCTTTCACGTCTACGGTGATTTTCTTGGAAAGGTCGCCTCTTGCCACGGCTATGGTTACCTCGGCAATGTTACGCACCTGGCCGGTGAGGTTACTGGCCATCTGGTTCACAGAATCCGTAAGGTCTTTCCAGGTACCACCTATACCGCGTACCTGGGCCTGTCCGCCCAGCTTACCTTCTGTACCCACTTCCAGCGCCACACGCGTTACTTCCGAAGAGAAAGAGTTAAGCTGGTCCACCATAGTATTGATCGTGTTCTTCAACTCAAGTATTTCTCCCTTCACGTCCACCGTGATCTTACGAGACAAGTCTCCTTTCGCCACAGATGTTGTTACCTCGGCGATGTTACGCACCTGTGCCGTAAGGTTGCTCGCCATCTGGTTCACTGAGTCGGTAAGGTCTTTCCACACACCACCTACGCCTTTCACCGTAGCTTGTCCACCGAGCTTACCTTCCGTACCCACTTCCAGCGCCACACGGGTTACCTCCATAGAGAAGAGGTTCAGCTGCTTCACCATATCATTTACTTCTTTGGCAATACGTGCAAACTCACCTTGCAGCACGTGGTCGCCAATCTGCAGCGGCATTTGCTGGGAGAGGTTGCCTTTTGCCACAGAGCTGATAACCCCTGCTATTTCAATTGTTGGGTGAACAAGATCAGAGATCAGGGTATTGAGCGAGTCCACACCGGTGCTCCACGAGCCTTTAGCGAACGGCACTTCTATGCGGTGGGTCAGTTTTCCCTGCTTGCCTATGGTATTACTGGCGCGCGTAAACTCATGGGTCATTTTCTGGTTCATGAAAATGATCTCGTTGAGCGTATCGCATATCTTTCCGCTGATGCCCACCTGGTCTATCGGCATCCGGACATCGAAGTTCCCGTTTCTTACCTCGATCAATATCCTGAGCAATTCCTTGTTCAGCACTTCATCAGGCGGCATATCGTACATTGACTCCCTGTATGGAGCTGGTTTCGTACGCTTGGCAGCGCCGTTCGTTTGTTTTTTCTTTGCAGATTTTACTACGGCTGAGCCATCAAGTAAAATTGTTTCTTCCATCTCTTTCGGAGTAGCGGGAATTGTAATTTCTGTGCCCATGGTAAATTCTATTTTTTATGGTTGTGCCAAAGTAAAATACCAGCTATGCCTATGGCATGTGTACCGGGTCAAAAAACGTTCAAATGCAATAAAATTTTGGTCGTGGAAAATCAACATAAAAAACCATGCCAAGCAAAATACTGCCATCTCAATGGCGAGACCAGCCGCTAGCCTACTTTTTTGAACGACAATAATTTATAGCGAAAATCAATCCTGTTAGGGCGTTTGGGGAAAAGCAACATATATTTTTACTCAATTTTTCAATTAAAACATACACTTATACATAACGAATTGAGGAAAAAAATCCATAGCCGCTTGCAAAAACTGTCCGGAATTATCGGCGCTCATTTCCGCACGACCCACCTTTTTTAATATTTCTGGCACGAGTTTTACACAACTAAGCCAAAGTAGAGCGTATATGAAATATCTTGTGTTGGTTGGCCGGTTCTTTTATTCCCTGATATTTATTTCTTCGCTCCCACATCTGTTTTCCAGTCAGTCGGCCAGTTATGCCGCGGCAGCAGGGGTTCCAATGCCTTCTGTTCTTGTTCCGCTTTCCGGGGTGATCGCGTTCCTGGGCGGGGTTAGTATATTGCTTGGTTATAAGGCGAAGGCGGGCGCCTGGCTCATTGTGCTTTTTTTAGTCCCCGTAACAATAATGATGCATAACTTTTGGGCAATAACAGACCCAATGGCGCGGCAGATGCAGCAAACTAATTTTGTTAAGAACCTCGCTTTGATAGGGTGCGCTTTATTAATTTCCTGGTTCGGGGCTGGGCCTTGCAGCATTGATTCCTGGCTTGCCGGCCGCAGGAAAACTGCCCTGATGTAGCGGCATGACCTTCTGCAAACCCGATGGTATGAAATTTTTGCTAAACCTGAAAAACTATATGCGCATCCGTATTTCATTTTTCGCACTGATCATTGTCTTTACGTTTGGCACGGCGAGGGCACAACTGGTCGTGACTAGCCCCGGTTTTAAGGAGAACGGACTGATCCCGTCAAAATACTCCTGTGAAGGGGCAGAGGTGAGCCCGCCGCTGGACATCAGTAATATTCCTTCTGCGGCCAAAAGCCTGGCATTGATCGTACATGATCCGGACGCACCTATGGAAGGTGGGTTCACGCACTGGGTGATGTGGAATATTGATGTAAAGGGGTATTTGCCCGAAGGCTTTAAAAATGCAAACCAGGGGCTGAACAGCGCTAAACAAACCGGCTACAAAGGCATGTGCCCGCCCACCGGTACACACCATTACCATTTTAAACTTTACGCACTTGACGAAATGATGGAACTGGACCAGAACAATGATAAAGCATCGCTGGAAAAGCGGATGCAAGGACATATTTTAGAGGAGGGAGAGCTGATAGGACTCTATAAGAAAACCAGATAGAGAAATTCCAAAAGTGAAATTCCAAACTCCAAAGAGAAAATTCAAAAGGCGATTTCCTCTTTGGAGTTTTTAGGATAGCAGCGCTCCTGGAATTTTATTTTTGGGATTTCTTATGTACGCAGCTGATCAGATCCCCAACATTTTTGAAGTTCATGATCTCGTTCAGCTTGAATTTCACTTTGAAGTGTTTTTCAATACTGTCAATAAGTATCATGTGCGAAAGGGAGTCCCACCCTGGCACATCTGCGGCGCTGGTTTCGGGTGTCAGCGCCAGGTCTTTTTTGCGAAGCACTGTTGAAAATATGGTATTGAGCTGAATTAGTATTTCCTGTTCTTCCATGATCGTTTAGTTTTTTAATTCTTTCTCCATTAATATTTTTGTGTCGCAAGGCATCAGCTTCAGTATGGCAGGATCAGCGCATTGCTTTTCTGCAACGACTTTGAAGCCTGCCTTTTCATAGGCCCGTTGGGCGGCCTCATTATTTTTCAATAAAATTACCTGTACTTTATGTAATGACACACCTGCGGCCTGTTTCAGCCGTATATGCTCATTTATCAGTTTGCTGCTGAGGCCAAGACCCCGGTATTTTTCAGCCGTATATACGCATTCTATCTGCAGTGCATTGTTATCACGGTGTATATTTACCGCGTTCATCAGCGCCATGGCAGGAGCAGCGTTGAGTATAGCCTGGCGGTCTATGAAGTACATCAGCAAGTTACTTTTTATCATGCTGCTTGTCATGCCGTTTGCGTTCTCCACCCATGTATTCAGGGCGGCAGCTTTTTCATCATCGACCTCTGCCACAAGAAAACCGGAGATGTTCAGCTCCTGGCCCTCCATGTCTTCGTCGAGCATATTGTTTAGCGCGGCGCGGAGCTCTTCTTCCGTAATGGAAAAGATGGCGCAATAGCTGATAATATCACTGCCGCTTTTCTCGGCTTCAATGATCGATGTGATCAAAAAGTCTTTATCTGCCTCCGTTGCTTTCCTGATGTTTATCTGCATTTTATGCTATCATTTTTTGCAGCGCCTTCCTGTCCGTTTTTCCACTGGTGTTGAGCGGAAAGGCAATGACAAAATGCACTTGCGCTGGTATCATGTAAGGCGGCACTTTTGTTTTAAGTATTTCCAGGATGTCGGTGGTGTCCCTGTCACCGCCCTCAAAAACTACGCTGATCTGCATCAGCCCGTTCGGGCTGTTTACGGCCAGCGCCACTACATTAGAGCTGCCGGTTATGGCCCGCAGGTGAAATTCTATTTCGCTCAGCTCGATCCTGAAACCCTGTATTTTTACCTGATGGTCTATCCGGCCGCAATATATGAAGTTGCCCTCTTCATTCCTGAATGCAATATCGCCGGTGCGGTAATATCTTTTGCCATTTTGCTCAAAAAATGCTTCCCGCGTTTTCTCGGCATTAAGGTAGCCTGGGGTTAGTTGATTGCCATACAGGCACAATTCTCCTTTTTCACCATCCGGCAATTGCTTATAAGCCTCATCCACTACTATTGCATCCATATCCTGCATAGGCGCACCTATTGATACAATGCCGTTGTAATCTGTGATGTTGCCGCCTATCTTATAAGTAAGGCAGAATATGGTAGCCTCTGTAGGGCCATAAACATTTTCCACAACTGCGTTTGGCACGCAGCGCATCCATTCCTGCAGCACATCTTTATACAGGGCCTCGCCGCAGAAAAGCGAATAGCGCATATCTGGAAGGTCTATCTCTTCAAAATAAGGCCGGAGGTTGGCCAGCACAGAAGGCACCATCAGTGCAAAAGTGATCTTGCGGGTCTCCAGCACATTGTAGATGTTGGTGAATTTCATACCGGTATCGGGTACGGTGTATACGCAGGCTCCGGTACACAAGGGTATGAGGTAAGACATCACTGAGAGATCGAACGTGAGCTCGAACATCTGCAGGAAGCGGTCGTTGTGATCTGTTTTGTAACCGAGGGCATCAAACGCATTTACAAAAGAATCGAGGTTGTGGCAGGTAATAGGTACGCCCTTGGGAACCCCTGTGCTGCCTGATGTAAAGAGTATGTATGCGTTGGTTTCGTCAAGGGGAAATGCTGCCAGGGAAATACTGCCAGTCTCGTCAAGAGGTGTTTTACCCGTTGCAATTACGGTAACGTTAGGGTAGGTGTTATTCTCGGTTTTTGATAACAGATACTTTATGCCAGCCTGCTCTATGATCTGGCTTGCACGTTCCACCGGGTATGCGGGATGAATGGGTATGTAAGTCTTACCGGAGAGGAAAATAGCGAGAATAGATGCGTAAGTTTCCAGGTCGTCCTTGATCACGATCCCCAGATTCTGCTCGCCGGGGCAGTTTTCCTTTATTTTTGACTGAATGGAAGCTACCACCAAACCCAGATCGCTATATGTGTAAAATTTATTCTGTATGCAGAAAGCAGGAGCCTCGGCATGGGTATTGAAAACGGATATTATTTTATTGAGGAAATTCATTTTACCGGAAAAAACTGGCTGTTTGCTGCCAAAAAAGTGGTGCAAAGCTATGGAAAAGGGTGCAAAATCGGGAGGCATAAACCTTCAATACCAAAGATTTCTTCCCGGACAAAGACCCATTTGTAGCGGAAATACTTAGGACGGGTATAGAAATAACGGCATAATTTTCCGATAATTCAAAATATTGCGTTACCTTCGCCATCCGGTTAAAAAGTCAAAAAGGATTTTCTTTTTGACTTTTTGATTTTTTGACTTTGACGGTATAGCGGCTATAAGTGGACTTACGACTTATGACCAGCGACTTACAACTAAGAAATACGGGCATAGTTCAATGGCAGAATAGAGGTCTCCAAAACCTTCGATCGTGGTTCGAATCCACGTGCCCGTGCTTTTTTTTGGATAAAAAGTTAATTAGTTAAAAGGTTAAAAGGTTAAAAGGTTAAAAGGTTAAATAGTTAGAGGATTGAGTGGTTAATAAGATTATTGACCTTTAACATCTTACCTTTTTAGCTTTCTTCGGTTTAACACAAAAGAAAAAATTATGAGCAAATTCGGAAATTACATACAGGAAGCCTATGATGAGCTGCTGCATAAAGTGAGCTGGCCTACATGGGATGAGCTGCAGCAAACCACTATTATAGTGCTGATAGCCCTCGCACTCGTTACTACCGTTGTATTTACAATGGACCTGGCTGCTGAGAACATACTGAAAGTCATCTATCAAGTTTTGGGCAAATAAATATGGAAACGATGAACGAAACTGAAGTGATCCAGGATACCAAGCCGGCACAGGAAACCAAGTGGTACGTGATACGCGTGATAAGCGGTAAGGAGAAGAAAGTAAAAGAATACCTTGACAAAGAGGTTAAAATAAACGGTTGGACAAACTCGGTGGTGCAGGTACTTTGCCCTATTGAAAAGGTGTTCAAGGTAGTGAACGGCAAAAAGGTGCTTCGTGAAAAAACGCTTTTCCCCGGCTACATACTGCTTGAGGCCAATGACGGCAAGCTTACTGATGATATCATTCATGCCGTTAAGAACGTGACGGGTGTGATACATTTCCTGGGCAAAGAACATCCTACAGCACTGCGCAAATCTGAAGTGAACAAGATGTTCGGTAAGATGGATGAGGTGAGTGAATCAGGTATTGGTTATGCTGATCCATATATCATAGGCGAAACGGTGAAGATCGTGGATGGACCATTTAATGACTTTAATGGTACCGTAGAAGAGATCAACAATGAGAAGAAGAAGCTGAAAGTGGTGGTGAAGATCTTCGGGCGTGCTACGCCGGTGGAGCTGAACTACTCACAGGTGGAAAAACTTGCCTAAGGGCAAATTCCAAAGAGGAAATTCCAAAATCCAAAAGGAGAGATGATATAGACCGTATCCAGCAATGGGTGCGGTTTTTTTTAGTGCCGTTAAGACATTAACAGCATGGTGAGCAATACTCATAACCTGTCCTGAGTGGTCTTATAATAAACCGCTATCAATAATGATAAAATAATAATTTACTATCTTTGGAGTTCAAATTGCTTTTTATGCGAACCTTAGAGTTAGTAAATCATCTTACAGACGCGCAATTAAAAGAAAAGCTT
>CAINOM010000377.1 GCA_903851455.1 uncultured Bacteroidota bacterium
ACGTCTTTTAGCTGCGCGCATCTCTCCCACTAGTCGTCGTTTTTTTTAATAAAAAATTAAATTTACACAAGGTAAGTTTTGAAGTTCTTGGCGATCTTGGCTTCACCTTTAAATTGGTCCGGGAATAAAGTGTTCATGTATCTAATGAAAGTCTCGATTTCTTGCATGGATAAGAGAGTTTTAAGCACTTTTCCATTTTACTGGATCTCGTAAAAGTTGGAGAAAAAATTTATAAGCATTTGTTCCGTCTCAAATTTTTTGAATTCCATAGAGTAGGGATGCTATTATTGGCTAATAAGTTATGCAGCAGGCAGACTCTTTCGCGTATTCATAGCGCTTGCATCTTTCAGATGTGAGTTAAGTGGCGTAACCAATTTATAAGTCTTGTTAAACATCTCCTGCGAAACCTTAAACCTTTCCGACAATTTGCGGATCACATCTTTCGACAAACCACGACGATAATTCAGAATGTCTGAAAACAGGCTTTTACTAATTCCTAAAGTATTTGCCATGTCGGTAGATTTCAGCATATTCACGTCCATCAAATGGCGCAGTAATTCTATGGGATTTGCATCAGGGAAAGTATTGTGATCTTCGTCCCATTTTTCGATCAGAAGTGTCAGCAATTCGATCGCATCTTTCTCCTCCTTGCTCTTTGTTTTGACAACTACAAGATCTTCAAGCATCCTGCAATATTCGAAGTATTGCTTTTTTGTTTTGACGACTTTATATTTCAGGTTTTCCATAACGCCGCTATTTAGTAATCGCTGACTGTGTATTGTTTGTTACTATTACAAAGCTTGGTGTATTCAGCATGTGTGCCTATCCAACAAATGAATAAATGCGCCTGCTTCTCCCCGAAAACATAATGGCATATCATCCTGTATTTGTTGCCGCCAATGTCAAATACAACTCTATCACATCCGTTTCCCAGAAGATCCGCCGAGCCGAACGTCTCAAGGATGTCCTGCGGACTTTTCCAATCAGCTCCTTTCACTAATAACTGCCAAAACCGCAATGCGCTTCTGCTCCCTGTGTGAAAACGAGCATAGTTTTCAATTGTCCACTTTGTGATGAGATGAATTTTCATCCATATGTAAAATTACTCAAAAATACGCAAAATGCGTACTCTTGAGAAATGTAAACAAAATTTTCAGCTTATTTTGTTTGATAAAGGCTTGCGGTTGGCTTCGGTGCTTCTGTATTCTTCGGTGCGCCTTCCTTCTTAATTATCCCTACACTGATCAGCACAAATACCGCGATACCCGCAAAGATGCGGTAAACGCCGAAGGCACGGAAGGAATGTTTCTGCACATAGGTGATAAAGGTCTTGATCGCTATCAGCGCTACAATGAATGCAATAACGTTGCCAACAAGCAGCATGCCCATCTGGCCATGTTCGAAGTGCAAGCCTTGCTTATGAAAATCCCAAAGCTTTTTAGCCGTCGCTGCTGCCATGGTAGGCACTGCCAGGAAAAACGAAAATTCTGCGGCCAGCTTGCGTGTGAGCTTTTGTTGTAGTCCGCCTACTATGGTCGCAGCACTCCTTGATACACCCGGTATCATCGCGATCACCTGGAAGCAGCCTATGAAGAACGCTTTAGGGTAACTAATGTCGCTGTCCCGGTCGATATTCCCGCGCTGGAAAAGACGGTCAATGAACAGCAGCACTATGCCGCCAATCAGGAAGCTAAATCCCACAGTCATGCTGCTTTCCAGCAAAGCGTCTATTTTTTTTGAGAACAATGCACCGAAGATTGCCGCAGGTATAAAGGCTGCCACAAGCTTTAGATAAAACTCCCAGCGTGCAAAATCAAGAAATTTGCGCCAATACAGCACCACAACTGACAGGATAGCGCCGAACTGTATCACTACCTCGAAGAGCTTGGTAAAAGCTTCCTCATTAATGCCCATGATAGAGCTGGTAATGATCATGTGCCCGGTAGACGAGATGGGCAGGAATTCAGAAATGCCTTCGACTATACCGAGTATTATAACTTGTATCCACGTCATGTTATGGGATGTTTATGTATTTGTGTGTTTGCAAAGATAATTGCCATTGCGGATGTTGCTTGATATATTCTATTATCAGCGGCGTGACGGCTTCTCTCTTGCTCCATTCAGGCTGCAGGTACAGTTTACAGCCTGGTCCCACGCCAGCCGCATGCTGTTCCGCCCACAGAAAATCAGACTTATGATATACAACGATCTTCAATTCGCTTGCTGCGGCGACGCATTCAGAAAGCGGCGCTTTAAATTTCTTGGGAGAAAGCGTCACCCAGTCCAGGTTGCCGCTGAGCGGGTGCGCCCCCGACGTTTCTATGTGTGTTCTGAAACCTGCACTATGTAACTCATGGCATAGTGCTGTAAGGTCATGCATCGCAGGCTCACCACCGGTGATCACTGCAATTCTTCCCTTATTGGCAGCGGCAATATTTACGATGTTTTCTGTGGTCATTAAAGGATGCTTTCCTGCATCCCAGCTGTCTTTTACATCGCACCAGGTGCAACCCACGTCACATCCACCCAGCCTTATGAAATAGGCTGCTTTACCCGTGTGGTACCCTTCACCCTGCAGGGTATAGAAGTGCTCCATTACAGGGTACGAAACAATATGTGGTTCTGTTTTTATCAAAAGAGAAGCTAAAAGCGCTGAAGTACGACCCAATCCCAATTCCTAATTCCCAACCCCCAATTCCACTCTCTTAGCCGCCTGCAGCGTATTCTTCATAAGCCCGCAAATGGTCATCAGCCCAACTCCTTTCGGCACCGGGGTAATGTAGCTGCTCAGGGGAGCTACATTATCAAAATCCACATCTCCCACCAGCCGCGAACCGCTTTTCCTGGTGGCGTCGTCTATGCGGTTGATACCTACGTCTATGATTATTGCGCCGGGCTTCACCATATCCGCGGTCACATACTTAGGCCTGCCGATCGCGGCTATGATTATGTCCGCAGTTTTGGTTATTTCCTTCAGGTTCTTTGTTTTGGAGTGGCACATCGTTACTGTGGCATTGCCTGGGTTTGAGGCCCTGCTCATCAGTATGGTCATTGGCGTGCCTACTATGTTGCTCCGGCCTATGATCACGCAGTGCATGCCCGCAGTATCGATCTTGTAATACTCCAGCATCAGCATAATGCCATAGGGTGTGGCTGGCAGGAACGTTGGCTGTCCCAGCAGCATTTTACCTAATGATATCGGGTGAAAGCCATCCACGTCCTTTGCAGGGCTGATCGCATTGATCGCCGAATCTCCGGATATATGTGCCGGTAATGGCAGTTGTACGAGTATGCCGTCTATATTTTCGTCATTGTTCAGCCGTTCCACTTCGCTGATCAGGAAGGCTTCAGTGATGTCATTTTCAAAACGAAGTAGCGTAGAGTCAAAGCCCAGCTCTTCGCAATGCTTCACTTTAGAGCCTACATAGGCTTCGCTGGCAGGGTTGTTGCCCACAAGTATTGCTGCGAGATGCGGTTTCTTGCCGCCGGCTGCCTGAAAATCAATTACTTCCTGTTTTATCTGCTCCTTGATATGGGCAGACACTAATACGCCATCCAGAATTTGCATGCCACAAATATAAACATTTGCCTGTTTGTAAGTGGCATAGGAAGGCTAAAAAAAGCCCGTTATATCCGGGCCGCATAATTTATTGATCGAAAAAAAGATTGTCGGGTTCCTTGCGCGTAATGTAGAAGCGCGCGTTGATAGACATGATCGTATATACCCCGGTATGTTTATGACCCGAAAAAGGTGGGCTGTAACCGTCTATATAGTCGGACTGGCAGTCATTGAGCTGGAGGTTAGCATTGAAGACAAAGCCATTGTGAAAGAACAGGAATTGGCGTACCCGGTAGTTATAACCAGCATTGAACGGAAAATAAAGCGCCATCGTGTTTTTTTCAATCGTTGGGTTATCCTTTAGCGTAGTGGTATAAGACAGCTGGTCCCAGTTTACATTAGCTATTCGCTTTATGTCATTATTGATCACGCCAAGGCCGACACCGCCGTAGATCCCGCCGATAATGCGCGTTACCAGGTTGTCATTATAGTTCGGGTTGAATATCCAGAATAAGCTGCCTACCGATAAATTCAAATGCTCATCAAGTGAAGTGAAGTGGTTAAAACTGAACAAATGGTTCTTCGGCCACCTGCTGGAGAGGTCGCCTACGGTAACCTGAATGCCTATCCAAAGGAACTGGGTAAGGTTTTTGTCGAGGTAGCCGATGTAGGCCGGCTGCGGATTCGACATAGGCAGATTGGCGTACATTTTTGTAGATCCCAACCCAAAACCCATACTATAGTCATGTCCGTTATACCTGTATTTAGCTTCTTCAATTTCCTCCGGCGTCAAACTTTGATGCACGTTTGCATCCTCATCGCCCCTCAACTGCGCAAAGGCAGGACGGCAGGCAACAAAACAAACGGCCAGCAGGAGGATAAACTTATTTTTCACAGGCTATAAAGATAGGGCAAATATACAAGATTTTCGGGATGGGCGATTTGCAGCCACTATCAGCTTTTCATGAAAATAGATTGTTTTCATATGTATTCTGATCAGCAGTCCAAATTCAATAGCACTTTTTGAATGAATACAGATATTTTCGATTTATCTCCAATCTCGGGCAACTACATAAAAATCCGGTTTGCTTTGCGAATATGCTAAGATACCTCATCAGCAGTATCCTGGCTAGGCATTTCGTCCTCATGTTTGAGTTCTATTTTACGGTATGCCCAGGCATAGATCAGAGGGAACACCCAAAGGCTGAATATCATAGCGCAAAGTATCCCCCCGATGACCACACGTGCCAGCGGACGGCTGCTCTCTGAACCAATGCCATGAGATAT
>CAINOM010000378.1 GCA_903851455.1 uncultured Bacteroidota bacterium
GGAGCAGCGCTCACGGAAACTGATGTGCAGGCTGCCATAGACCATACAATAACTGCAAAGAATAAAGCGCGTTTTGAACCTTATTTTAAAAGACTAAAGGGTTTGCTGGAGCTCAATGAATATAGCTATGTAATGGAAATACTGGCACACACCGCAGTAAACAATGGTGTGGACGACGGTGTGATCTTTGACAAGGCATTAAAGCATGGTGTGAGCGGCCAGAAAGGGCTGATAGAAATGCTTTGCGAAGACGGGTATTTATACAAGGACAATAGTGTGTTTGTTTTCACTTCACCTATACTGCAATTGTGGTGTAAAAAATTTAACAGCGATGGAATTTGAAGCTAAATTATATAACCCGGCGGCGCAGCCCGAAGACTTTTTAATAGAGCATTTTGTAGTGCGTACAAAAGTGTTTGAGCGGCTGTTTGAAGACATATTTGCCACAACAATGGAGCACCCGGAGCAGCACTACCTGATACAGGGCCAGCGTGGTATGGGCAAAACCACTCTGCTGCTACGGCTAAAGTATGAGATAGAACGCACCCCCGAACTAAAGGACTGGCTGATGCCGGTATTCTTTAATGAAGAATCGTATGACCTGACATCGTTATCAAGTCTTTGGGAAAAACTGCTGAAGTACTTTGACATGCTACTACCGGACGGCGGGCATTACTACGCGGCTACGGATAAATTTATGGGCAGTAACGACTATGAGCAGAAGTGCTTTAACCTGGTGACAGAGGTATTGCACGAGCACAAAAAGAAGATCGTTATCCTGTTCGATAATTTCGGGGAACTTTTTCTTGACAATCTAAATGAACAAGACAGTCATCGTTTTCGTGAAATATTAATGACCTCTGCTGATATACTCATCATTGCCGCATCGGCTGTAGTATTGGAAAGCGGGAATAATTATAAAGCACCCTTTTTCGATTTTTTCAAAATAATAAACCTTGAAGGGCTGAGTAAGGACGAAACGCTGGAACTTATAAAAAAGCTACAGGAAAAAAGCGAAAAAAAGATAGACATAGCAGCTAATAAAGCTAAGATAGATACCCTAGCAATACTTACAGGTGGGGTGATACGCACTATAATGATGCTGTATGAGATACTGCTGAATGATAATGATGGGAGCGCATTAAAAGACCTTGAAAGCATCTTAGATAAAGTAACACCGCTGTATAAACACAGGATGGAAGACCTGAAACCACAGCAAAGGCGGATAATGGATGTGATAGCCAAAAACTGGGATGCGATAAGTGTAAAAGAAATATCGAAGGATGTGAGAGAAAATGGAAAGGCTGTGCCAAGCAAGATCATCTCTGCTCAGCTACAGGAGCTCGCTAAAAATAACCTTATTGAGAAACGAGAAACCTCCACAAAAAACAATTTCTACATAGTAAAGGAACGCTTTTTCAACATCTGGTACCTGATGCGGCATGGTGATAACATGACTCAATGCCGGGTGAAATGGCTTACACGATTTTTGGAGATGTGGTATAGCGATGAAAGAGGAGGCATAGTTGCATTTATCGACCGGCATATATCACAGTTGCAGACAGGCAAATATAATTCATCGTCAGCAATTTTAGTGGCTAATGCGGTAGCGGAAATCCCAACTGTTACAATGGATGCCTTGATTAAGATTGTTGAAGAGACCAGGAAAATACTTGTGGAGAGTGACAAAAAACATTTGCCTGCAGTAAAAACAAAAATAATATTTGAAAAAGTTCAAAGCGCTATGAAATATGTTAATGAGGAAGATTATAAAAAGGCTGCTGAAATACTTGAAAGTATTCAGTCTAAGACTAAAGAAGTACACCTACTTATGGGTACAGTATACGTAATTAATCAAGAGTATTCCAAAGCAATTGAGAGTTTAACCAGAGTGTATTCTGATGAAAGTTCAGCATACGAAAATTATTTAATAGGGTTAGCATATTATTTTCTGAAAAAGGAAGAAAATGCTTTACGATACCTAAATATTGCTATAGATCATCGAAAAGAATTAGGCAGTGAGTATTTGCCATATGCGAAGAAATACTTGTTAAGTATCTATTTTAAAAAGCCAGAAAAAAAGAAAGAGAGCACTGTTCTTGCAGGTGATATCTCTCATATGGAATATGCATACACTGTGCATGAAATGGCTCTTACATTCTATCTGTCGGACGGCTTATTCGAGAACGCTGCAAAAATGATTGAGAAGATAGAGTTGCATGAACAAAATGTCGATGTACTCAGCGAAATTTTGCTCATCATTATGGCTAAAAAACAATATCATTTAGGATTAAATTTATTTAATAAAGAAAATGGGTTTCTAAGGGATAGATTGAAACCTACTTATTACGCTCTAATGTACTTATTAATAGACGAATATCCCGATGAATACCTCAAAATGGGAAAAGAATTAGAAGAGCCTGTTCGAGATATATTAAAAGAGATAGAAGTCTATCAATCGTCTTA
>CAINOM010000379.1 GCA_903851455.1 uncultured Bacteroidota bacterium
CAGCTTTTATGTGCGGATGGCTAAGGTGCCTGATTATTATTCTGCAGCCAAGGCCAATATCAAAAACCCAACCAGGGAGCATACGGACCTGGCGATAGAGCAGAACTCAGGTGGTCTGTCTGTATTTACTGACGATCTTGAGGAGGCGCTGAAAAAGTCGACACTCCCGGATAACGAGAAAGCGGCAATCAGAGAAAGAGCAACACAGGCGACCGGGGCTATAAAGCGCTATGTGTCGTGGCTGGGCAAGTATCCGCATAAGGAACCGCGCAGTTTCAGGCTGGGCAAGGAGCTGTACGCGAAGAAATTTGAGTACGAGATACAGTCGGGCTATACTGCCGATGAGATATATAAGAAGGCATTGGAACACAAGGATGAGCTCCTTGGCAAAATGCATGACATCACAAGGGACCTGTGGCCACGGTATATGCCGGGGAAGGCAATACCCGGTGACCGTTACCAGGCGATCAGGCAGCTGATAGATGTGCTTTCAACAAACCATGTGCAGCCTGATTCTTTCCAGTTGGCAATAGAGCAGCAGATACCTGCCCTTGTGGCATTTATCAAAAATAAGGACCTGATCTATATAGACCCGTCAAAGCCGCTGGTGGTGCGCAAGGAGCCTGCATACATGGCTGGTGTAGCGGGGGCATCGATAAGTGCGCCCGGCCCGTATGACAAGAATGGCAACACCTATTATAATGTGGGCAGCCTTAGCGGATGGGATAAAGACAAGGCAGAAAGCTATCTGCGCGAATACAATCATTACATCCTGCAGATACTCAATATTCACGAGGCTATACCGGGGCACTATACGCAACTTGTTTATGCCAATCAATCTCCCAGCATCATCAAGTCAATATTTGGCAACAACGCCATGATAGAAGGCTGGGCGGTATATGGGGAGCGGATGATGCTGGAGAACGGCTATGACGGCGACCGTGGTGTTAACTCTACCGAGGCCTCGCCGGAAATGTGGCTGATGTAGTATAAGTGGAACCTGCGCAGCACGTGTAATACGATACTCGACTACAGCGTGCACACGAAGAACATGACCAAGGAGCAGGCGATGAACTTACTGGTAAACGAGGCGTTCCAGCAGCAGGCCGAAGCTGAGGGTAAGTGGAAGCGTGTATCAGTGACACAGGTGCAGCTGGATTGTTATTTTACCGGGTATACGGAGATATATGATCTGAGAGAAGATCTGAAAAAATCTATGGGCAGCAAATTCAACCTGAAGAAATTTCACGAACAGTTCCTGAGTTATGGAAGCGCGCCGGTGAAGTATATCAAGGAATTAATGCTGCAAAAAAAATAATTTCGGATGGATGCCTCTTGCGATCATAACCACCATACAGATGAAGCCAGGGAACTAGTACGAACTGATATAAGTCGGTACGGATGTCATGTAATTTATGTTATGCCGACTCCCTATTTGCCGGGCTTTGCGTACACCATCGGATTATATGAAAATTATAAGGCTCCTGAGATAATCTGTTTTGGATTAAACAATGATCTTTTGGGTGAAATATTAAATGATGCATGTAGTATGGTAAGGAGTGGTCAAAAGTTTATTATAGAGCACGAATACGACTCATTTTTAGAAGGATACAACGTGCAATTCTTGACTGTTGATAAAGCGTTTTACGAGAACTATTTTGGTTATTGCATATGGTATAAAGGAGGTAATGATTTCCCCGCCGTGCAACTGATCTGGCCTGATAAACAGCAAAAGTTTCCCTGGGATGAAGATTTTAACCCTGACTGGAAATTTAAGCAGCCACTTCTTGATAGAAATGTCGATTTTAAATTTTATGAAGAAAAAAATACTACTGTTTTCGTAACTAAAAATGTATTGGAGGGGGCTCCTATCCTATATGTTTATCATGATAAAGACGGTGAATGGCAATTTCATAGTGAGTCGTCAACAGATATTAAAGATGCAAGGATCATTGCTTTTAGTCAAATAACTAAAATTGATTCTTCCGTAAACGACCTTTTTGGTTTGGAATTAGGTTGGTGTGCATGGAGGCTATCTATTGGGGAGGATTGAAAAAAAGAAAAATATTCAGGCGATAGTTAAGTGTAAAATTGAACTTGTAACAATATAATTTTATGGCATTAAATCTAAAAGGCCTCCGGACAGTAGGCATCAAAGTAAGCGATCTGGATAAGGCCAAAGAATGGTACACGAAAGTACTGGGGATAGCGCCCTATTTTGACCAGCCATTCTATGTGGGTTTTAACGTAGCCGGATATGAGCTGGGCTTGCAACCCGAGGAAGGCGGTGCGGACACCAAGGGTGCAAATAGCATAACCTATTGGGGTGTGGACGATGTGCATGCCGCCTGTGCGGATCTGCTTGCACACGGAGCCAGCGAACTGGAACAGCCGACGGATGTGGGTGATGGCATAGTGGTTGCTGCGGTGAAAGATCCGTGGGGGAATGCGTTCGGCATTATTCTTAATCCGCACTTCAAGCTTCCGGGATAGCATATGAAAAAACGATTTTCTTTGTACCTCTTGTTTATCTGCATTGTCGTGTTTAGTTCCTGCCATGTTGCGCGGTTTTTTATTTACAATTTTGCCGACATCAGGGACTATAAAAAATTCCCGAAAATTGACATCAACAGGCAGGATACTCCTTTTCACTTCTATGCGAAGACAAAGGGCGATTCTGTAAAATTGCCTACGTCAATAACTATCAAAAACAAGGGATACGATTTTAATTCCTTCCTCAGGAAAACAAAGACGGTATCCTTTCTCATTATCAGGAATGACAGCCTGCTTTATCAGTATTACGGGCAGGGTTATACGGAGTCTTCTATTGTTCCTTCGTTCTCTATGGCGAAATCGTTTGTGTCAATGCTGCTGGGCATTGCGATAGATGAGGGTGCGATAAAGGATGTGCATGAACCGATCACAAAATACCTGCCTGAGCTGACAACACCGGGCTTTGAAAAGATAACCATTGAAGATCTGCTGGAGATGCGGTCGGGGATCCGGTTCAATGAAGGGTATCTTAATCCATTCGGTGACGTAGCTAAATACTATTATGGTGTGAATCTCAGTAAGTATATCACGCAGCTAAAGATAGAGGCAGCGCCTGACCAGGAGTTTAAGTATAAGAGTGTAAACTCGCAGCTGCTTGCAATGATCGTGGAGCGGGCCGTGCACAAATCGCTGGCCGACTATATGGAGGACAAGGTGTGGCGCTATATAGGCGCAGAATATGACGCCTCGTGGAGTATAGATAGCCGTAAGAATAAAGAGATAAAAGGCTTTTGCTGCTTCAATGCGCGGGCGAGAGATTTCGCAAAAATAGGAAGGCTTTACCTGCACAATGGTAACTGGAATGGCCGGCAGATCGTTTCTGAAAAATGGGTGAAGCGATCGCTGGATATGAAGGGCAAAAAAAATGAATTCTACTCTTATCAATGGTGGCACACGCGTGATATGGACAAGGAAAATAGAATAACACTTGCCGGTGATTTTTTTGCTGATGGGTTGCTGGGCCAGTTCATCTATGTCTACCCTGAAAAAAATATAGTCATTATCCGGCTCGGCAAGAAAGAAGGGGTGAGCAAGTGGCCAACAATAATGAAGGCCATCGCCCGCGGAATTTGATCGCTTTGCTATCTGTCATACGCATAACAGTCAACTCCTCCGGGGTTGAACGATCCTAATCCTTTCTATCGCGGGTTTCACCCGCGGCTATTCACATTTAAGCCTTTCAGGCTAATCGATATTTGACGTGAAATGGTATTAATTCTGTTTAAAAAAAATGCCGGGACTACACAAAATGTGGCCCCGGCAAACAGTTAATCACTCAGCTTATTTGAAAAGTCCTTTCAATTTATTTTTAGCCTTGTCGCCTACATCATTCAAAGCATCGTTCTTCTTTTTGGATGTATCACTCTTGCCGCCAAGTAATTGTTTCTGAAGCTCTTCTTTGGCTTGCGTTACTACCTGTGTCTTTATTGCTTTTACGGTGTCTTTCACTACAGATTTTACGCTGTCTATTTTCTTCTCCGCCTCTTTCTTTATTTCTTCTTTTACATTGCTCACAGCGTCGCCAACTACATTTTTCAGATCGGTCTCAATTTTGGGGCTGGTTGTAGTGCCGGTGATCTTGATGGCGAGGCTTATTTTATCGCCTACAGGATTTGCTTTGATGCCCTTGCTGGCCGCCTGGTTTACGAGGTTGGTCACCATGGCATTGCCTGCGCTCCCTAATGCAGACGTTGGAGCTGAGAGGTTCACGCCATAATTTATGGTTTGGTCAAATCCGTTGCTGCCGGCTATCTCGGCATCGAGGTCGCCTATCTTCACTTTGTATGGCTGCACGGTCACGCGGCCATTCTCAAAGGTGTAGAATATCTTGGTGTCTTTAAGCGTAATGGTTTTGAACTGACTGAGGTGCAGCTTATCTGAAAGTTGATCTGTAACCGGGAAATTGCTGAGCACACCATTCAGCAACAGCAGGTCGCCCTTGCCGGAGAGAGAGTTCATAAGCGGTGACATATCGGGGCCGAGCTTGCCGGTCAGTGCGAGGTTAGATGTGATCTTGCCGCTTACATACTTGCCTATGGGCATCATCTTCTTTACCATGTCGATGGTGGTAAAGGTTTTTTGCACGTCTACATTTGTTACACTGTAGTCGAATGCTATGTCCGGATTCTTTTTGTCTGTTTTAGTGGAGTACAGTCCGTCGATTTTCAATGTGCCGTCAAGGGCTTTACCGGTCACGCTTTTCAGGTTTACTATTTCGTTGCGTATGACCAGGCTGCCCTGTACAGTGGTAAGCAGCAGGTTGTC
>CAINOM010000380.1 GCA_903851455.1 uncultured Bacteroidota bacterium
ACATTCAGGCGCAGTGCCGTGGCACCGTGAGCTCTTAACTCCTTCACGATATGATCCATCATGAAGCGCCCGATACCCTTACCTTGCTGGTCGGGTAGAATGTATATTTTATGCAGCTTAAAAATACCCGGTTCTATCTCCGACCATGCCGCGAACCCAACAGATTGGTCATCATCGAAGCAGGCGATGAATTGATGTCCATCCTGCATCTGTTGCGCCAATACCTCGGGAGTATAAAACAGGTTCAGCATATACGCCACTTGTTTTTCGCCGATAATGGGGACATACGTCTGCGGCCATATCCGCATCGCCAGTTCACGGATCGTCGGGATATCCGCCCGGCCGGCATTCTTTATCAATAATGGAGTATAGGTCATATTTTGGTTTCAAGCGTGGCCCATGCATGCAGGGATTTAGCCACTTTAGTTGTGGAATAAACGTGAGGGGCTAATCTGAATTCATCGGCCGTTTGCACAACCACCTTTTTCCCATGTTCATCAAGCACTACGATCACCGGGTAACCGTCATACTTAGGGCATTCCAGCAGGTTACGCACCTCCTCATTTTTGTTATCAGGGCTGAAATTGATCTTTAAGAAGACAAAATTCTCAAACAGGGATTTTTGCACCTGGTCTTTTGTAAGGGTTTCGATAAACTCCATGCACGACTGGCTCCAGTCACCGCCCACCAGTATAAATACGTGTTTGTGCTGCTTGCCCGCCGTTAATATCGCGTTGTTCAGGTCGTCTTTAGCATTGGCATTCGGGTCAAAAATATATTTTACCGGATGTATATTATGTTCCTGCGAAAAACTTATTTTTGATGCCGGGAGCATAAACAGCAATAAAAACATTAAGCGTTTCATGCTTCAAAATTAATCTGTTTTTCAATTAACAATACCCGAATAATGAAAAAAGCAACTTATACTATTGTTTTTGTTCTTGTAGGTATGCTGGGCTTATTTTCCTGCAAAAAAGACTACCACTGCTCCTGCACATACAATAATACTGTTGTTTACACCGCCGACCTTGGTGACCAGACCATAAACAATGCGCGGAACACCTGCAGCAACTACGATACGACCATCACGGGGGAAGTATGGACTTGTACTATTTATTAATCGCTGATCGTTAATCACATAGCTCCATCCTGATTTTTGCTCGTTTTTTCTTAACCCGCAATCAATAAAAATAATGGGGGTAGGTACATTGATTTAATGCCAGATAGATACCTTTGCTTACGATTTTGAGGAATCTAATCTAATCCGGCAGTAAGTTTTATGGTGAACCGCTTCTTTTTCACACCCGTTTTTCTGTTCTGTTTTTTGTTGGTCTCCTGTGGCGTTTATGCGCAGCAAAATGATGCAGCAACCTCGTCCGGCAGAGATCCCAGGCACCTGATACCAGGGCTGATCAGCGGAAATGAAGCAGGCATCGATTCAAATACCAACGTTCTTACCCTCTCCGATTGTATCAGGTTTGCACTCAAGAATCAACCCGCCCTCAATCAGTCATTGATAGACGAATCTATAGCGCGCACTAACAACGCCCTCGGGCTCTCTGGCTGGTTGCCACAGGTCACCGGTGCCGCTACTTATCAACACTATTTTCAGTTGCCTGTTGCCTTCTCAACGATCAACGGCACTTTGACTCCCATTACTTCGGGTGTCTACAATTACTCCATACCCTCGGTTACTGCTACCCAGGCTATATTCAACACAGATGTACTCCTGGCAGCAAGAGCAGCCAAGCTAAATACCCTGGAGGCAAAGCAGAACACAGTAAGCACTAAGATAAATCTCGTAGCAGGAGTTAGCAAGGCTTTTTATGATCTGTTGCTTTCCATTGAGCAGATCAGCGTATATAAAGAAGATACCGCCCGCCTGCGCAAGAACCAGGCAGATGCCTACAACCGTTACAAAAGCGGTATCGTAGACAAAGTAGATTATAAGCAGGCTACTATTTCACTAAATAATTCGCTGTCGCAACTGAAGAGCGCAAGCGAGGCAGTGCAGGCAAAATATGCAACACTGAAGCAGCTGATGGGCTTCACTTACGGTACAAAATTTACCGTGCACTTCGACACCGCGCAGATGATGCAGGAGATATACATCGATACCACCGCCCGCCTCGAATTTGAAAAGAGAATCGAATACCAGGAATTGCAGACGGCGCGGCGCATTCAGCGGGAGACTACGCTCTACTACCAGCTCGGTTTTTTGCCATCCATTTCAGCGTTCTACAATTACAACTATGAGTTTGAGAGCAACCAGTTCTCAGATCTTTACTCAAAGGCATACCCTTATTCCTTGTTTGGCCTGCAGCTCAACATTCCCATATTTACCGGGCTCCGGAGAACAGAGAATGTGCACAAAGCGAAATTGCAAGAGCGGCGTACAGACTGGGACGAAGTGAACCTGAGGTTGGCCATATACACACAATACAGCCAGGCGCTTGCCATCTACAAAAGTAATCTCTATTATCTGCGTGAGCAGGGTGAGAATGTGGAGATGGCCCGCGAGGTATATGATATTGTGAAGTTGCAGTATCGCGAGGGGGTAAAGGCATACCTAGATGTGATCATTGCCGAGTCAGACCTGCAGACGTCTGAAATAAACTATTTGAATGCGCTCTTCCAGGTCATAGAAAGTAAGATAGACCTGGAGAAAGCAATGGGAGATATCCCGACAGAGATTTAAACTTAAAAATGAATGTCATGAACAGATCTTTTTTGAAGATCATTGCCCTGATTACCACCAGCGTTATTTTGTTTTCCTGCGGGGATACAAAGCAGGCAGCGCCCAACCCCGCAAATGTACCCGTACCGGTAAATGTGTACGTAGCACATACGGAGAAGGCGGTTTACTACGATAAGTTCCCCGGCACCGTCACCGCACTGATGCAGGTAGACATACATCCCGTAGTAGAAGGATATGTGACCGGTATATTTTTCAAAGAAGGTGACCATGTCACAAAAGGTCAGAAACTTTATTCCATAGACGACAGCAAGTACCAGGCTAGTTACAATTCCGCACAGGCAAATGTGAAGGTTGCTACCTCAAACCTCGACCAGGCAAAGAAAGACGCAGACAGGTACATCTACCTCAATGAGCACGATGCCGTAGCCAAGCAGATACTGGACCACGCTATGACAACACTGCAGAATGCAAAAGACCAGGTAACTGCAGCCAAGCAAGACCTCGCAAAAGCACAGACGGACCTCGGCTATTCCATTATCAAAGCCCCTTTTGATGGCACCATCGGTATATCGCAGGTAAAGGTGGGCAACACAGTAAGCGTGGGCCAGACCGTCCTCAATACCATTTCTTCAGATAATCCAATGGCTGTAGATTTCGTGGTAAACGAAAAACAGATACCGCGCTTCCTGAAACTCAAACAGAACCCACCACCGGCAACCGACTCCGTATTCACAGTGCTGTTACCCGACAACACGCTGTACCCCGGCACCGGCCAGATATCTTTTATGGATCGTGGTGTGAACCCAACCACCGGAACCATTACGGTAAGGCTTGTTTTTCAAAATCCATCGTCCTTGTTAAGAGCAGGTATGAGCAGCACCGTTCGTGTGCGCAATGCGGATACTTCGGCACAGATGCTCGTGCCCAGCAAGGCCATTGTTGAGCAGATGGGTGAGTACTTTATGTACGTAGCAAAAGATACGCTCATAGCAAGCACAGACACATCAGGCAAAAACAAGGTTGCGCCGCAGGGTCCGTCGCTGCGCGCGGTGCAGCGCAAGGTGGTGCTCGGCCAAACCATTGCCGACCGTGTTATTGTATTGTCCGGCATTGCAGAAGGAGATGAAGTAATAGTTGATGGTGTGCAGAAGCTGCATTCCGGATCGCTCATAGCAAAAGGTGCACAACAACAACAACAAGGAGCCCACTAGTTTTTTTGAGTTTTAACTTTTGAATTTTGACTTTATAAAATGATTGCCAATACATTTATTAAGAGACCGGTAACGGCGATAGTGATCTCCATTGTGCTGGTACTGGTGGGGGCTATCTGCATCACCAACCTGTCTGTGGGGCAATACCCGGAGATAACACCGCCTGTCGTGCAGGTAACAGGCCAGTTCACCGGCGCTGATGCGCTGACGGTGGAGCAAACCATGGCTACGCCTGTAGAGACGCAGATCAACGGCTCGCCGGGCATGGAGTACCTGCAGAGCAATAGCACAGGTAACGGCCAGCTCACCATAAATGCAACCTTTAACATCGGTACCAACATCAACGTCGCTACACTTGATGTGCAGAACAGGGTGAGCATTGCTATACCGCAGCTGCCGGACGTCGTGAAGAGACTAGGACTGGTGGTAAGAAAAAAGAACCCGAGTATATTGATGCTCGTGGCGATCTACTCTCCTAATGCTACGCACAATGTGCAGTTTGTAGATAACTACGCCAATATATTCGTGAGAGATGCGTTGCTGCGCGTGGATGGTGTGGGCGATGTTTATACCCGTACAGACGACTTCAGCATGCGTGTATGGCTGAAGCCCGACAAGCTGGCGTCTTACGGACTTACCGCCACCGATGTGAATAATGCTATTGCCGAGCAGAATGTGCAGGTAGCCGCAGGTTCGGTGGGTGTGCCGCCGCAGCAGAATGTGCAGGCATTTGAGTACAGCCTGCTGGTAAATGGCCGCCTCTTCACCACTACCGACTTCGAAAAGATAATTGTAAAAACAACTCCTTCTACAGGTGCCCTTGTTTACCTGAAAGACGTGGCCCGCCTGGAGCTCGGTAAATTCTCTTATTCAAGCAATTCATTCGTTGACGGTAAGCGTGCTTCTTACCTGCTGGTATACCAGGCGCCCGGCAGTAATGCCCTTGCCACCGCCGACGCCATCACCAAAAGGATGGACGAACTGAAACAGGCTTTCCCTAATGACATAACCTACAGCATTCCGTTTGAATCAGTAACAGTGGTGAAAGTATCCATGCATGAGGTGGTGATAACACTGCTGGAAGCACTGGGACTTGTAGCCATCGTGGTATTCCTCTTCCTGCAAAACTGGCGGGCTACCCTTATCCCTGTATTGGCCATACCGGTGTCTATAATAGGTACGTTCATCTTTTTCATCCCCATGGGCTTTACCATAAACACGCTTACCATGTTCGGTTTTGTGCTGGCTATCGGTATCGTGGTAGATGATGCCATCATTGTGGTCGAGGCCGTGCAACACTATTTGGACGTGCAGAAGATGACCGCCCGCGAGGCTGCCTATCATGCCATGCAGGATATCTCGGGTCCCGTTATTGCCATTGCGCTTATCCTGGCTTCAGTATTTGTGCCGGTTGGCTTTGTGCCCGGCATTGTGGGCAGGCTCTACCAGCAGTTCGCCATCACCATCGCCATCTCGGTGATCATATCTGCGTTCGTGGCATTGTCGCTCACACCAGCGCTGTGCACGCTTTTATTAAAGCCTAGTCATGCCACCAGTGATGCCAAAGGTCTCGATAAACTTTTCTTCAGGTTCAATACCTGGTTCGAGAAGGTGACAGCCGGTTACACAAATTGGGTGAAGAGTTGCATCCGCGGATCTAAGTATGTAATGATCATACTGCTGTGCATCTGTATAGGAACAGTACTGCTGTTTAAAAATAAACCAACAGGCTTTATCCCCACAGAGGATGATGGCCGTATGTACATTACGTTTGAGTTGCCCGAGGCATCATCCACTACCCGTTCCCTAGATGTGCTGAACAAGATCATGAAGGCAGTGGGCGAAACGCCCGGGGTGGGCCACTACGCTGCGCTTGGCGGACTCAATGTGGTAACCTTCTCCTCCAAGTCAAACAGTGGTACCATATTCTGCCAGTTGAAGCCATGGGATGAGCGCGAAAAGCCCGAAGAGCAGGTGCCCGGCATTATAGACGTGCTGAAGAGGCGTATAGCTGCAGCCGGTGTGAAGCAGGCCAATGTGGTAGTAATACCGCCGCCCCCCATACCGGGCCTTGGCCAGACCGCCGGCTTCAGTATAGAGATAGAGCAGCGGCAGACGACCGACGATGTTCAGGCATTCGAAAAAGTCGTGAAGAATTTTGTGGCAGAGGCTAATAAAAATCCCGTTATCGGCAGCGCGTTTAGCTTCTATAGCGCGCATACGCCCAGCTACAGCATTACGGTAGACCGCGAAAAGTGCAAGCGGTTGGGTGTATCAATAGCAGACGCATTCGCCACCATACAAACCTACATGGGTAGTTTTTACGTAAACGACCTGACACTCTACAACCGCAATTTCCACGTGGTGGTACAGGCAGATACTACTTTCCGCACCATGATATCGGATATGGACAAATACTATGTGCGCAATCAGTCCGGGCAAATGCTGCCGCTGGGTACATTCATCAGTTACAAGCCGGTAGAGACAGCTCCGCTTATCTCTCACTTCAACATCTTCCGCTCGGCCGAGATAAATGGAGCGCCCAAAAACGGACACAGCAGCGGCGAAGCCCTGGAAGCATTACAAAAGATAGCGGAGACCACGCTGCCGCAAGGCTACGGCTATGAGTTTGCCGGCCTCAGTTACGAGGAAGTGCAGGCAGGCAGTAAGACGGTCTACATATTCCTGCTCTCTATCGTGTTCGTATTCCTGTTCCTTGCTGCGTTGTATGAAAGTTGGGCTGTTCCGTTCTCCGTGCTGCTGGCGGTGCCTATCGGCGCGTTCGGTGCCATTCTTACACTCACTTTAGTGCCCAGCCTTACCAACAACGTCTATGCGCAGATCGGTCTTATTACCCTCATCGGGCTTGCTGCAAAGAATGCCATTCTTATCGTTGAGTTTGCAAAAGAGCGTGTGGACTCGGGAGAAGATATTATTCAGTCCACGCTTGAGGCCGTAAAGCTTCGTCTCCGCCCCATCATCATGACCTCGCTTGCGTTTATACTTGGTGTTATGCCGCTGGTACTTGCAGAGGGCGCTGGTGCTGTAGCGCGCCGTACCATAGGTTTCACAGTGCTGGGCGGCATGCTCGCAGCCACCTCTATCGCTATATTCATTGTGCCTGTACTGTTTGTGCTTATTTCTAAAGTCGCCTACAGCAAAAAGAAACTGGAATTCCTCAAAGCACACCAGGGCGAGCTGCAGCAGCGGCACGAGCTGGAAGCCGGCGTCGATCCCGCCATGGAGCTGGAACTAAAGCTGAGAAGAGAAGAGGAGGAAGAAAGAAACAAGAAGCAAGGTGGGGCGTAATCAGTGATGCATTTCGTGCAACTGGTCTTTGCTGGGCGATCGGGTAAATATCTGGTTACCGATGTTTAGCAGTAGTAAGCTGACTCCGCCAGAGAACTCCTGCAATTTGAACTTGCCTGTTTTCCTTGTGCCGTCTTTGTATCGGAAAATAATTTCGTTACTTGGCCCGATATCATATACTCCTGAGAATACCGGGAAAGTGTAATCCTGCCCGTTTTTTACAGATACCTGGTAGATGAATTTGAAAGAATCAACGCTGACGAATAAACGCCCCCGCAAAGTATCACCTGCGCTCTTCCCATTCCTTTCTGTTGCTGGTGTTCTTCACAAACAACAAGCGAATGCGGTTCCTACCCCGCCTTTATTACAGTTGGGCCCGCGGGCAAAGCATTTCCTTTCAGGTGTTCGCTGACCTGGGAGGATAATTTCGTTAATTCGGAATAAGTGTTGATCGGTGCGTTGAGCACAAAAAAAGCGATGGTATATTTCGAGAAATTTTGCTGGTGCTGCAGGTTCTTATCAAATGTAAGCAATGCATCAAATCCGTCTTCGATCATCAAGAGAAGCAGCTCACCATTTTTAATGCCATTCCATCCCTTGTCCCGCACTATAAATACATCGTGCTCTGCAAAGTCGTTCTTTAGCCTTTTGGGAAGGTTTTCATCAAGCAACAGCCGCATAGAGTTGCTGTAGGTTTTTCGAGGTCATTACTTTGTTGGCAATATCCAGCACTGCCACAGCCTGTGACTTGGTTACGCTAGGAAAATCGTCCAGGAACTCGTCAAGCGAAACTCCAGCCTCCAAATGGTCAAAAAGGCTTTCCACAGGCACACGGGTTCCTGCGAAAACCTGCTGCCCCCCTAAAATGTCATTGTCATACGTAACAAGCGCCTTGATGTCCATATTATAAAGTTAGGATTTTTTCCTAAATGAATCCACAGCCCTGATTCGCGTTCTTACGACTCAAAACCCACAAACAAGGCCATAAGTAAAAACACCGCGTTGATGATCGCGTGCTGGAATTCTTTTCGCCGGATGTGCACATATATCGAACCGGTCATTATCAGTGCAATGCAAGCTGCACCTGCAAGAGTAAGGTAGTGCCCACGACCTAACACTTTGGGCACGATCACCAAAAGCCCGCTGATAATTTCCGCCCCGGCTACTATTTTTATTATGCCCGGTGCAAAATCCACCGCCCAGGCGCCACCGCTGGCAATAACCTGCTCTTTGGATTGAAAAAATTTAAAACTGCCCGTAATTACAAAGATCAAACCCAGCAATCCCTGTACGATCCAAACTGCTATTGCCATGATGTTTTAAGTTTTTTTATCAAATGTATAAAATCATAAACATACGGAACTTTTTCAAAAAGGGCAAAATATCT
>CAINOM010000381.1 GCA_903851455.1 uncultured Bacteroidota bacterium
GATGAGTGGGGAAATCCAAAGAACAAGGATGCATACGACTACATGAAAAGCTACTCACCATACGAAAACGTGGAAAAGAAAAAATACCCCAACCTTTTAGTTACAACAGGCCTTCACGACAGCCAGGTGCAATATTTTGAGCCCGCAAAGTGGGTAGCAAAACTCAGGGAAATGAAGACAGACAATAACGTATTATTACTGCATACCAATATGGAATTTGGCCATGGCGGCGCTTCCGGCAGGTTTGACTATCTGAAGGATATAGCCCTTAATTATTCCTTCTGGTTTGCACTGGAGGGTATAGATAAATAATCTGTTGTTTCTCAGCAGAACAAGACACACCAAGTTTGCGACGAGAAACTCGTTGGTTCGGATGCGCGTGTATATGGACCCGATCACGATCAGGGCAATGCATGCCGGACCGGTGCAAGTAAAGTAGCGCGCATGGCCTGATAACCTGCATAGGTGGGAATTGGGCTATCTCCTGGATCACACCCTCCCCGGCGCAAGATAATCCGTTCCTCCTTTGGGCCTCGGGCTGTGATTTAAATCCTTAATGGTATGCACCGCGGGGACGCGCAACTAAGAGCCAAGCGCTAGTGCTACAGATTGCATATGAATGAATTCCCTTGGCTATACTTCAATTTGGCACCGCACAAGAAAGCCCATTTTAAACGAATAACCTATTTGTTTATTGTACCCACCTACCCTTTCATAACTGTTCCAAAAAAAATCCTAAAAAATTTGCGTAGCTAAATGACCACATGCATATTTGTAGTCAAATAGCTACATAATGGATCTAAGACGGGATGTATTTCAAGCCATAGCAGACCCTACCCGACGGGCAATACTGCTGCTGGTAGCCACGCAGTCGATGACCGCGGGTGCAATTGCCGCAAACTTCAACACAGCAAGGCCTACGGTTTCTAAGCACTTGTCCATACTCACCGAGTGCCAATTGCTGGAGCAGGAGCAAAACGGCCGCGAAATTTATTATCACCTAAATCCAGATAAAATGAAAGAAATAGCCGACTTCATCGAACCATTCCGCAAGATGTGGGAAGACAGATTTGACAAACTCGAAACTATAATGAAACAGTATAAAACAAAAAAATAGAACAATGGAAAAGAAAACAAAAGTCAATGCCGAAGACGGCAAACAGGATTTAATGATCACAAGGGAATTCGATCTCCCCTTGGAATTGCTATTCAAAGCATGCTCAGACAAAGACCTTGTTGAGCAGTGGATGTCGAACCCCTACACAACAACAAAGCTGCTGAAGTTTGATGCTAAAAAGCATGGCAGTTACGAGTTGCAGTCATCCGATGCCTATGGCAATGTAGTGTTTAAAGCCAATGGCGCGATCCACGAATTCATCCCGGGCCGCAAGATCACACGCACCTTCGAGATGGAGAACGCACCCTTTGGAGTGCAACTGGAGATATACGAATTTGAGCAACTGACAGAAGACACCAGCCGGCTCAATATGCACGTGATCTATGAATCAGCTGCGCTTAGAGACCAGGTATTGAAGGTGCCGTTTGCCCAGGGCATCGGCATGGCGCACGACCGTATGCAGGAGATCGTTGGCAAATTAAAATAACAAACTATGGAAAAGAGGAATAAGATCATCTATTGGATAGCTACTGGCCTGCTGGCTTTGGGCATGCTGCAAAGCGGCATATTCGCAGTGCTCAGAAACAAGCAATGGGTAGACCTGGTAACCTCCCTGGGGTACCCGGTATACTTCCTCACGATACTCGGCGTCTGGAAGATACTTGGCGTTATTGCCATTTTGGTTCCGCGGTTTAAGCTGCTTAAAGAGTGGGCATACGCTGGTTTCTTCTTCGCTATGACGGGCGCTTTTGCCTCACATCTTGCTGTTGGCGATCACAACATAAAGGGACTTGCAGGGCCGTTTTTCCAGACTGTTTTTATTGTACTCTCGTGGTATTTCAGGCCGGCAGATAGAAAAATCAACTTCGCGAATCAGTAAGCCTTCGTAACTTTATTTCAAAGCATTTGCAAATGGACAGAATGAATCCCAAGGTTAATTGGTTCTTCGATAAAGCCTCGGCATGGCAGGTAGAGTATGGACTCTTAAGAGATATTGTTCTTGACTGCGGACTGGACGAAGAGTTGAAGTGGGGCTGCCCTTGTTACAGCCTTCAGAAAAAAAACGTTGTCCTCATACACGGGTTTAAAGAATACTGCGCACTGCTGTTCATGAAGGGGGCGTTGCTCAAAGACCCGAAGGGTATCCTGATCCAGCAGACAGAAAATGTACAGTCGGCGCGACAGATCAGGTTCACCAATGCCAAGGAAATAACGAAGCTGAAAACCACGCTGAAGGCATATATACGTGAAGCTATTGAAGTAGAAAAAGCCGGGCTGGAGGTAAAAATGAAAAAGACAGATGAATATAAGGTGCCTGAAGAATTCCAGAAAAAACTGGACAAAGACCCTGACCTGAAGGCCGCCTTCAAAGCATTAACCCCGGGGAGACAGAGATCGTACCTGTTCCTTATTTCGCAGCCAAAATTAGCCAGGACGCGAGAGGCCAAAGTAGAGAAATTTATACCAATGATTCTTGATGGCAAGGGGCCCGATGATTGATGCTACGACTATGCACGTCCGATTGGTTAACTTCGCCCAGAAATAGCTACAAATAAAACTTCAAAATGAATACGGCTCTATGGGTGATGCAAGGCCTTCTCGCCGCATTCTTCGTGATGCCCGGTCTCGGTAAGATCGGCAGCAGCAAACAAAAGCACATCGCTGATGGCCATCTGAAGCCGGAAAGCTCAATAGTGCCGATCCGTGTGCTCGGCGTGCTGGAGCTGCTCGGCTGTGTTGGCATCATAGTTCCGTGGCTCACAGGCATTGCACCCATGCTTACGCCCATCACGGCTGTGGGCTTTTGTTTGGTCATGTTGGCGGGCATGGTCACACATACTACCAGGAAGGAATACAAAATGTTGCCGATGTTGATAGCCGTTTTTGTATTGGCTGCACTGGTGGCCTATTTTAGGTTCCGGGCCTTGATGTCTCATTGAAAAAACAGCACCACTTTCATAGGGCGAGCCAACAAGCGGTTACATCTTTAGCCACAATGCCAAACGATAATAGTCTTCCCGCGCGATCAGCTCTTATTCATAAGGTCACTGAGAACATCAAGGTCCACAGGTGTCAGTTGGTGGCTGGTGTCCTGCATAAAGTGGCGCTTGAATGCCCTTATCGCCGCGGTTGTGTCACGCGTGTCGTAGCCGATAACGCGTAACGCCACCCGTGCGTTGAAACCGGCTGGCGCAGACTTGAGTGTATCGGCATACCACAGCCCAAATCCTTTTTCTGCCAGCGTCTTCCAC
>CAINOM010000382.1 GCA_903851455.1 uncultured Bacteroidota bacterium
ACCAGGCTTCGCTTATTCACAGATCACCGTCATCCGGAACAATGGCACCTATGTAGAGCCAACGGTACAAGCCCGCTATTGGACAGACGGCACCATCTTTGCGCCAACCTTCACACCTTCGGGCTATTATGCCGGTTCTCCCTACGTATACGATGCCACAGGCATTCCCCCGATCGTTCCCCATGGCGCGCAGTCCTTTTATATGAATTACTTTGTGCCCGCCAGCGTACCCCTCGGTACTATTCTTCAATTTGAAGACACTGTCTCTGTCGCTGCGCCGCTATCCACCTGGATAACGGACACCACGCCATGGAATAACGTTAATTACTTTAATCCCTATGTGGTTGGCCCATATGATCCGAACTTTAAAGAAGTGCAACCTAAGGGAGAAGGCCCGCTCGGTTATATCAATCAGACAGATTCTGTGCTGCAGTTCATGGTGCACTTTCAGAACACCGGTACCTATGTGGCACAGAACGTTGTGGTAACGGACACACTGGATCCAAACCTCGACTGGAAAACACTTGAGCCTATATTTATGGACCATAACGGAACCGTTGATATGGACGAAAATGGCAGGGTCAGGTTTACATTTAAGGATATTGACCTGCCCCCGTCTTCCTCCGAGCCTTTTACAAGTAATGCCATGTTTAGTTATTCGATCAGAACAAAGCCGGGCCTTGCCGATGGCACACAGATACGGAACCGGGCATCTATCTATTTCGACTACAACGAACCTATAGTAACCAACGCCACGCTGAATACAATATCCCACACAGCCATAGTAAACAACGTAGCGCCCGTTGGCCAGCCCTCGTTCCTGTTGTTCCCTAACCCTGCCGACAAGGCATGTTATGCAACCATCAACAGCGACGCTACTACCTCCGCGCAGCTCCGCATCCTGGATATCACCGGCAAGACAATGTTCGACAAGACCATTGCCCTGCAAAAAGGTAAACAGAATATCACGCTCGATGTTGCCTCCCTCAGCCCCGGCATGTACTTCGTAACGCTATACGGAACAGGCAATCCGCAAACGCAAAAACTCGTTATTCTGAAATGATCAATACCACTGGTTAGAAATCTGGAGAAAGGCTGCCTTGGGTAGCCTTTCTTCGTAAGGTCAATTATTTATGAACGCTGCAATAAATGAATGAACAATGCCGGTAATAATCGGTAACCCGGCAACTATAAGCCCCTGCAATATCTTTACCAGGTCTGGCGACTTATCAGTGAGCTTTCCATCCGGGTCAAACTTCCGGATGCTTTTTCCCAGCTCCAGCAAATGCAGTTTTGCCGGAATGAAAAATAGCGCCAGCAAAAGGGAGCTCAGCACTGCTATTAGTATCACATAGTGATACGCAAGCGGGGTGTACCCAAGGTCTCCTGACAGTTTCTGGATAAAATCCATACTGTTTATGGAAGTGAACAAAACACCGGTCGTCAGCACAATACTGCTAAGTACGATCGATGAGATCAGCAATAGATTAATGAAGAGTGCATTCATTTCATTATACATGCTCACGAGGTATTCTTTTTCTTCTTCGTCCGTGGTGTCCGCTTTCGCCTTGATATCCGTTCCCGCGATTAGTATAAACCCGGTAAAGCAGACCATACCAATGATACCAGAAAGACTACCCACGGTCAGGAGAACCGGGGTCATCTTTTTATAAAATAAATTGTTGGTGATCAGGTTGGGATTGAAAAAAGCGACATAAGAAGTAATAACAAATATACCGATCACTATGCCCGAAAGAACCAGGTTAACCCAGAAAGCACGTGTATTGCATAGATGTTGGAATTGACACCTGAATTTGTAAATGAGGTCCCATGCATAAAGAATAAGCACCGGCAGTATGGTGAACTGAAGAATGATCAGCAACGCCCACAATATAAACCCCGGATACTCCGTAAAGAAATCAATGAAGGTCGGGAAGTTCACGGCTTTGGGCACCTCATACTTTTGAATGCGGTAGGGTGTGACCGGCTTGTTGTATAACAGCGAATAACTCAGATAATAGTCCCAGAGTATGGGCTGGTTCCTGGGTATGGCCATTGTATCAAAATGGAAGTATACGAGTGCCGAGTCGTCAAAATCGTTGGCGTTTATAGAAAGCTGGTTCGAAACCAATGCACGGTCCAACGCCGAATCGGATAATACCCGCAATAGGTACAGCCGGTAGTTTATCTCCTGTGAGATCGTATCCCTCATGCACGAATCCTTCTTATTGTCGCAACTCACGCATCGGTTCAGCGATTTGTCTGTCACCACGCTGTCATCAGTGAGCATTTGCCTCACCATGAGCTTCGGCTCATACTCTATTTCATGAAATGCGGTAGAGTTAGACAAAACGAAACATGTGCCGAGCACAAATCCCAGCAATGCCACAAATGGCTGTACCGCCGCTTTTAGTGAGAACGCAGCAGTCTTCCCGTAATTTGTATTTGGATCATTCATAGTATAGTGGCTGATTATTGATCTTAAAGGTATTAAAATAATATTCTTATTGTAATACTTTGTTTCATGAAAAATTAGGGCGACTTTTCTTCTGGTTCGAAAAAAATAGAAAGTCTGAAGGACTGGCTTATTATAGGAAGCAATGCCAAATAGCGATAAACCCCGAAGGGGTGATATAATTATTCGTAGGTGGCAAATCAATTTTTCCTTCTGGTTTAAGAATTTCAACGGATTAGCCCCGATTTCCCCCTTTTTTAACCTTTGTGCATCAGGAAAATCCGTTAAATTGCATACCCCGATGAGTACGAACAATTATGAGTGGTTGATAGAGCGGCTGGATGCATTTATACGTAAGTATTATGCAAACCAGGTGATTCGCGGCGGACTGGTGTTCCTGAGCTGCCTTTTGTTTTATGTACTTACTGTAAGTATTGGTGAATACTACCTCTACCTGCCGGTATGGTCTAAGATATCCATTGTTTCCATCTTTACCATTCTTGGGCTGTCATCATTGGTGGCCTGGGTTATCATTCCGCTCACCAAAATGGGCCGCCTCGGTAATGTGATCTCCCATGAGCAGGCCGCCAGCATCATCGGCAAACATTTTCCCGAGATAAGCGATAGGTTGCTCAACATACTACAACTGAAGCGTCATCCCGATAATAATGCCAGCCGCGAACTGGCCGAGGCAAGCATCAACCAAAAGATCAGCGCAATATCGGTCGTGCCTATTGCCTCAGCGGTTGATCTTTCGAAAAACAAGAAATATCTTCCATACCTCTTGCCGTTGTTGCTGGTAGCGGTGTTTATACTTGTTGCTGCGCCCAGTGTCTTTACCGAGGGCTCATCGCGCCTGCTGCAGCCCACCAAAGCATTCGAAAAACCATCGCCTTTTCAGTTCGTCATTAAGAATCCTTCTCTTATTGCCGTCCGCAATGCCGACTTTGTCCTCACCGCTGAAGCGAAAGGCAGCATGCTTCCAGCCGATGCTTCCATAGAGGTCAATGGCGAGCGCATACCCATGCAGCCCATGGAAAACCACACCTTCCAATACACATTCAAAAACGTCACGGATGCGGTTAATTTCCGTTTTTATGCGGCGGGCTTTTATTCCTCCGTCAATACACTGAAGGTCATACAGCGGCCA
>CAINOM010000383.1 GCA_903851455.1 uncultured Bacteroidota bacterium
CAGTGTCTTTACCGAGGGCTCATCGCGCCTGCTGCAGCCCACCAAAGCATTCGAAAAACCATCGCCTTTTCAGTTCGTCATTAAGAATCCTTCTCTTATTGCCGTCCGCAATGCCGACTATGTCCTCACCGCTGAGGCTAAGGGCAGCATGCTTCCAGCCGATGCTTCCATAGAGGTCAACGGTGAGCGCATACCAATGCAGCCCATGGAAAACCACACCTTCCAATACACGTTCAAAAACGTCACGGAGGCGGTTAATTTCCGTTTTTATGCGGCGGGCTTTTATTCCTCCGTCAATACACTGAAGGTCATACAGCGGCCAGTCCTCAAGGCATTTAAGATACAGGTCAATTATCCTGCCTATACCGGCAAGAAGAATGAAGTGCGCAACAGCCTCAGCGACATGACACTACCCGTAGGCACCAGTGTCAGCTGGACTTTTGTAACAGACCACACCGACAATGCAAGCATACATTTCGGTAGCGGCGCACCGGTAGCGCTGCCAAATAGTGATGCTACGTTTTCATACCAGTACCGCTTTATGAGCGATACCGCTTACACGATTACCCTGCACAACAAAGAGGCCGCTATTGCCGATAGCTTCCGCTACCAGGTTCAGGTGATACCAGACCAGTATCCTGTGATACAATTACAGCAGTTCAAAGATTCTGTAACAGGCAAACAGGTATTACTCACAGGTACCGCCGGCGATGATTATGGCATTACACGGGTATCTTTCAATTACGAGATCACGGACAAAGAAAAACCGGTTGTTACCAAAAGTATTCCGGTCAAAATAACGGAAGGCGCGCTTACTACCTTCGAGCAGTATTTCGACATCGAAAGCCTGAAGCTGCAACCGGGGCAGAAGCTCTCTTACTTCATTGAGGCATGGGATAATGATGGCGTGCATGGCGCCAAGGCATCACGCAGCGAGGTAATGACCTTCCAGATGTATGACCCCAAGCAACTGGACTCTGCAATAAATGAGAATTCGCAGCAGATCAATTCAGGTATCAGCAATAGCTCTAAGAAGACAGAGCAGTTGCAGAGCGACTACAAAGACATGCAGAACAAAATGCTGCAGAGCAATAGCCTGGAGTGGGAGCAGCAACAGTCGTTGCAGGAGATGATGAAAAAGCAGATGGAGCTGAAGACCAATGTGGAGAATATCAAGCAGCGGTTTGAGGAGCAGATGCAGCAGAGTGAGCAGAAGAAGTACAGCGAAGCCCTGAAAGAAAAGCAGAAGGAACTCGACAAGCAGATGGACAACCTGCTGAAAAATGAACTGAAGGAGGAAATGAAGAAGCTGCAGGAACTGATGCAGAAGCTAAATAAAGATCAGGCAGTAGATGCCATGAAACAGATGCAGCAGGATAATAAGCTCTTCAACATGGACATGCAGCGCATGGAAGAGCTCATGAAAAAGCTCGAGATGCAGATGCACATGGAAGATGTAGCCAATAAAATGGACGATCTCGCCAAAAAGCAAAGAGACATTCAGAAGCAGACAGAAGACGGCAAAAAAGATAATGGCGCGCTATCCAAAGAGCAAAAAGACCTGAAAGATCAGCTGGATAAGGCAATGAAAGATGATGTGGCCCAGATGCAGAAGATGGCCAAGGACACAAAGCAGAAAGACAGGCTGGAAAACGAGGAAGAGCAGGGCAAGGATGCGCAGAAAGACATGCAGCAGAGTGAAGAAAGCCTGGACAAAAAAGAGAACAGCAAGGCCGGTAAATCGCAGAAGAGTGCCGCCGACAACCTCGAGTCAATGGCAAAATCGCTGCGCAAAAAAGCAGGTGGTCAAAGCCCGGAAGAAATTGAAATAGATATCAAGGCCACCCGCCAGATTCTCAGTAATCTCATACGCTTGTCCTTCGACCAGGAAGATCTCATGGCTTCTGTAAAGGTAACTTCCGCAGCCAGCCAGCAATACATTACCAACCAGGAAGAGGAGAACAGGCTGCACCGCAACTCGCAGATGATCCGTGACAGTATGTTTGCGCTTAGCAAGCGGATCGTAAAGATCGCTACCAACATAAACAAAGAAACTACCGAGCTGGAGCATCACATGCAAAAGGCGGTGGATAACCTCGAAGACAGGAGAACAGACCTTGCCCAGATGGATGAGCAGTATGTGATGACCCATACCAACAACCTCGCCCTTATGCTCAACGAAGTGCTGGCTAACCTTATGCAGGCGCAGTCTGACGCCAACAAGCCCGGCGGCACAGGTAGCTGCAGCATGCCCGGCGGCAAGAAGCCCAATAAAGGCCCCGGTGATCAGCTATCTGATATCATTACCGAACAGCAGAAGCTGGGCGAAGGCATGGGCAAAATGCCAAAACCGGGAGGCAAAAGCCCGGGCGCACCGGGTCAAAAACCGGGTCAGGGGCAAGGTGCCGGCCAGGGCTCACAGGGCGAAAAGGGGGAGAACGGAGATCCTGAACAGCTGGCCAGGCTTGCGGAGGCCCAAGCCATGATCAGGCGCAAGATACAGGAGCTTACCAACGAGCTCAACAGCAAGGGCGGCCTTGGCGGCAGTGCCAAGGAGCTGCGCGAAATAGAGCAGAA
>CAINOM010000384.1 GCA_903851455.1 uncultured Bacteroidota bacterium
GGCGAGGACGGCCGTTTCCAGGGCTACCTGGACATGTTGAATATACCGTACACCACCTGCAATTCCATAGTGTCTGCACTCACTTTTAATAAGAGCTACTGTAATAAGGTCGTAAAGGCATTTAATGTAGTGAACATCGCTAACTCGGTGCACCTGATAAAGAGTGAGCCGTACTCCATGGGCGCTATTTTCGACCAGTTGAAACTGCCTGTGTTTGTGAAGCCAAACGAAAGCGGAAGCAGCCTGGGCGTGAGCAAGGTGAAGAAAGTAGAAGAACTACTCCCTGCTATCGAAAAGGCATTTAAAGAAGACAACCAGGTGCTTATAGAGGAATTCATTGAGGGTAGAGAACTTACCATAGGCGTATATAAAGCCAATGGCTATCTCCACGCGCTGCCGGCGACAGAGATAGTAAGCAAGAACGAGTTTTTTGATTACGAAGCCAAGTATACACCGGGTGTGACCAAGGAGATAACGCCGGCCAAAATTGAGGACAGCCTCAGGGAACAGCTGGAGACCAAGGCATCTTATATATACCGTCACCTGAACTGCCGCGGCATTGTTCGCATGGACTTTATATTGCAGCGCACAACCAATAAGCTTTTCTTCCTGGAAGTGAACACCATGCCGGGGCAAAGCGAGAATAGCATTGTACCGCAGCAAGTAAGGGCCTCTGGCCGTACACTTATGGATTTTTACGGTGAGCTGCTGGAAGACTGCCTTAAAAACCATTCGGCTTAGCCCATAAAATAACTTACTTTTGGAACAGGCCTGTATGAACCAAAATATCAAGAAATCTTTTGTTTTTAACCTGCTTGTAGTTTTAGGACTATGCGCATTGCTGTATGCCTGTTTTTTCGCGTCCCTGCACTGGTTTACCAAGCATGGGCAGGAAGTAACGATACCTGATGTGAGAGGCAAGGACGTAGGTACCGCTGTTGCAACGCTTACAAAAGCAAAGTTTGAGATCAATGTAGATTCTACCTATGAACCGTCTGCGAAGCCTCTGGCCGTGCTAAAACAAGTGCCGGATTCTGGCTTTGTGGTAAAGGAAAGCCGTACGGTCTTCCTTACCGTGAATATGGTGACCCCCCCGCGCATACCCATGCCCAACCTTGTGAACCTGTCGCTGCGCAGCGCAGAAATGATACTCAGGAATAACAAACTGCTGATCGGCGACACTATTTTCAAACCGGATATTGCAGCGGGGGCCATACTGGAGCAACGCTACAAAGGGCAGCCGATACAGCCGGGAGAGCAGATCATGCAGGGCAGTAAGATAGGCCTGGTAATAGGTAATGGCATGGGTAATACCGAATGGCCCGTGCCGGAAGTTACCGGCATTACCGTAGATGAGGCAATCACGATGCTGAACCAGTTCAACCTGCAGCCGGTGTTGGGCCCGGAGGATGAAATAACGGATACCCTGCAGGCAACAGTAGTAGACCAGGAGCCGCGCTCCCTGAATGCTACGGGAGAACATAACCGGATAAGGATGGGAGATATTATAACTTTAAAGATCAGGCAAACGCCCAAGCCGGAAGATATCTACCACTCAGGCAATACAACCACGGGTGGCGACGTTAAATAACCGGATATAAATAAAGTGAAGCAGAAAGTGAGTAAAATTATTGTAATATTATCTGTGGTTGTTGGGGCCATCGTGGCGTCCTTATCTCCTGTGTCCGGGCAGGAATATGCAGGGCAGTTGCGCTATAATGCGCTGCTAAACGGCAGGTATAACGCTCAAAAAAACAGGAGTGCAAGAACCACAATCGTTCCCGACACCCTTTCTCTGCCATTTTTCGAAGATTTTACCGGCTATGATGTGTACCCGGATACCAACAAATGGCTTGATTACGAGGTCTATATAAACAATACCATGGGCGCCAGCCCGGTGAGCAGAGGAGTGGCCACTTTTGATGCGCTGAACAGCAACGGGTTTCCGTACGACAGCTTCAGCAATATCAACTTCCGGTATGCCGATAGTCTTACCTCCAAGCCCATAAATATGGCTGGTATTCACAAGTCAGACAGTGTGTACTTTAGCTTTTTCTACCAGCCGCAGGGCAATGGTTTTCATCCGCTGCCACAGGATTCGCTGATGCTTTACTTCCTGGACCGTTTTGGCGGCTATGTAAAAGTATGGGCTACATCAGGAACTACTTTGCAGCCCTTCCAGCAGGTGATGATCTCTATACAGGATACTATCTACTATCATGGTGGTTTCTCGTTTCGTTTTGTGAACAAAGCGGCTCTTTATTGGGCAGATGCCGTTTGGAATGTAGACTATATACGGCTGGATCGCAACCGCAATGCCGGGGACACGATCATTACAGATGTGGCATTTACATCTGATCCTACGTTTTTGCTCAACGACTATACGGCAATGCCGTACAACCAGTTCGCCTTTAACCCAGCTAGCGAGATCGCTCCGCATATTTCAGATAGTATCAGGAATTCCGGTCCTTCTGCACAAACGGTCAATTATGCCTATACGGTCAGCGATGTAAATGGCGGCGCCGTATTGTCAAGCAACGCCACGGGCTCCCTTCTTTTTTCGGGCGACGAAACACACCAGGTTGTCAATTCGGTTTCTGTTACAGGCGGTTACCCGGTTTATCCTGCTGGCTCGCGTGTTGTTTTTGAAACTCAATATTCTTTAACGGCTCCTTTCAGCGGCCCTTCTGCCAATGATACGATCGTGAAGGACCAGGTATTTGACAACTATCTTGCCTATGACGATGGCACGGCCGAAAAGAGCTACTTCCTCATTTTATCGCCCACACTCGATGGCCGGATCGCTATTGAATTCCACCTGAACGAACCGGATACTATGCGCGGAATGGCGATATATTTTGGCAGGCAGGCGCCTGAGCCTACGTATAAGAATTTCAATATTTTCGTTTATTCAGCGCTTGAAGGTGTGAACGGTGCCGGTGCCGATGTAGCAATAGATTCGCAGGAGTTTTATATTCCCGGCTACGCTGACTCGCAAAACCACTTCTGGGAGTATATTTTTGACCAGCCGCTCGTGTTGCCAGCCGGTACTTTTTACGCCGGCACCCAGCAGCCTGCAGCCAGTGGAGATGACACCCTTTATTTCGGGCTGGATGTAAACAGGATAGGGGCCAATCATGCCTACTTCAATGTGCTCCATTTCTGGGAGCCATCACTGATCAGCGGAGCGATAATGATAAGACCTTTACTCGGTGGGCACATTATCGGCACTTCGGTTACCGACGTAAGGCTGAATCAACCCAAATGGAGCATAACACCAAACCCAGCCACCGACAGGCTGCAACTGGAAATGTACGATGCGCGGCAGTCCGAATATCGTATTACGGATATACTTGGGCACAGTTTGCTGCACGGTTCCGCGGTGAGCGGCAAGATCATCGACATTTCATCCCTGGCACCAGGCATGTACCTGATGAACGTGGTGAACAACGGCGTTGCAGGCGCACCGCATAAATTCATCAAGTTGTAATTTGCTGTACCATGTGCAATTCAGCCGATAATCGTATTTTTGTATTATGACGAACATTACTGTTGAAGAGTTAAAGAAAAGAATCGATGCAGGCGAAAAACTGCACATTATAGACGTACGCGAACCCGGCGAGTATGCCGAATTCAATATTGGCGGGCAGTTGATACCCCTTGGCAAGATCGCAAGCATGCAGACGGAAGAGCTGGACGACCTTAAGGGCGA
>CAINOM010000385.1 GCA_903851455.1 uncultured Bacteroidota bacterium
GGGCAGAGTAGGGGGGGGGGTTAAACCTGGAACACCCCCATCTTAAACTCTTTATTCGTCTGTGCATGGTTCGCTGCATTGATACCTTCACTGATCACCGACCTTGTCTCAGCAGGATCAATGATCTCATCCACCCACAATCTTGCAGCAGCGTAGTAAGATGATGTCTGGCTGTCATACCGGTCTATGATCTCTTTCAGCATGGCCGCTTCTTTCTCTGGTTCGATCACCTCGCCCTTTGCTTTAAGCGATGCTACCTGTATCTGCAATAAAGTCTTCGCCGCCTGCTCACCACCCATCACGGCTATCTTGGCATTAGGCCATGCGTATATGAAACGTGGATCGTAAGCCTTACCACACATAGCGTAGTTGCCCGCACCGTATGAGTTGCCTATGATGATAGTAATTTTTGGCACTATCGAATTCGCCACTGCATTCACCAGCTTGGCGCCATCCTTTATTATACCCGAGTGCTCACTGCGGCTGCCCACCATAAAGCCGGTCACATCCTGCAGGAAAACCAGCGGTATCTTCTTTTGGTTGCAGTTCATGATAAAGCGTGCTGCCTTATCTGCGCTGTCGTTATAGATCACACCGCCCAGTTGCATTTCACCCTTGCCGCTCTTCACTATCTTACGCTGGTTGGCTACAATACCTACTGCCCACCCGTCCACGCGCGCATAGCCGCAGACAATGGTCTTACCATAATCTTCTTTGAATTGGTCGAACTCCGAATTATCAACAATGCACTTTATCACATCCACTACATCATACTGCTTGCTGTTTTGCGGAGATACGATACCATATATCTCGCTGGCCTCTTTAGCTGGCGCAACAGGTTTTGCACGGTCATAGCCCATGCGCGGCTGCTCACCCACCTTCTCCATAATACGGCGCACCTGGTCCAGGCATTCCTGCTCCGTATCAAATTTATAATCTGCTATACCGCTGATCTCTGTATGTGTCTTGGCACCGCCTAGTGTTTGTATGTCCACATCTTCGCCTATCGCAGCCTTCACCAGGTAAGGCCCTGCGAGGAAGATGGAACCATTGCCTTCAACCATCAGCGTCTCATCGCTCATTATCGGCAGATAAGCGCCGCCCGCCACACAGCTGCCCATCACGGCCGCTATCTGCGTTATACCCATCGCGCTCATTTGCGCATTGTTGCGGAATATGCGGCCGAAGTGTTCCTTATCCGGGAAAATCTCGTCCTGCAGCGGTAGGTACACCCCTGCGCTATCCACTATATATATTACCGGCAGATGGTTTTCCATGGCTATCTCCTGCATGCGCAGATTCTTCTTGCCGGTGATCGGGAACCATGCCCCTGCCTTCACTGTATTGTCGTTAGCTATGATCATACACTGGCGGCCATGTATATAGCCCAGCCCGGCCACTGTACCGCCCGCCGGGCAGCCGCCATGTTCTTTATACATGTCATAACCGGCAAATGCACCAAGCTCTGTAAACAAACTGCCCTTATCTGTAAGATATGCGATACGCTCACGAGGCGTCATCTTGCCCTTCTCCCTGTTTTTCTCTATCGTCTTTTTTCCCCCACCCAGGCTTATTACTCCAAGGCGCTGCTTCATCTGGCTCACCGCCAGCCGCATTGCGTCATCATTTTTATTGAATTCAAGGTTCATACCAGCAAAAATAGCTTTTAATTGATAATTTAAGCATTTGCCGGGCATTGGCACTGCGAGCGAACATTAAAGCACTCGTAATATTCCATCTTGTTAAAGATTTCCCACGATATCAGGGTAAACTACATAAAAATCATTGTTTTTGTACATTAGTACAAATTAACCCTCATGGAATTCACCTTACTCGGCGTTATCCTGTTTATCGTAATTCTTGTTATGATATCGCGCTCGAAATCGGAGATCAGGAACCTCACCAGTTTTATCAGCCAGCTTTCTATAGAAATAAAGACACTAAAAGACGAGATCAATGCCCTCCGCTCATCCGGTGTAAAAACCACAGAGGAGCGTGTAACAGAACAAAAAGAAGACAAATATGAACCCTACAGGCCCAAGGTGGACAAAGATATAAGATACACTCCCGCACCAACCGCTGAACCAGAAATACCAAAACAACCCGAACCGCCGCCACCTGCAGAAACACCTGAGCTACCCAAACCGCCGGTATTCGTCTTTGATGAGGAGCCAGTGTCCCTGCACGATGAGCCTGTTGAAAGATTCTCAGAACCACAGGCGCCGAAAGAATCACAGACCACATATGCCGAAAGCGAAAGCAGCTATGACAAATGGCTGAGCAAAAACCCCGACCTGGAAAAATTCATTGGCGAGAACCTGATCAACAAGATCGGCATTGCCATACTGGTACTGGGCATTGCATTCTTTGTGAAATACGCCATTGATCAAAACTGGATAAATGAAGTCGGCCGCGTCTGCATTGGTATGGGTTGCGGCGCTATACTTGTGGGCCTCGCTCATTACCTGCGCAACAGCTATCGCTCCTTCAGTTCCGTTCTCGCGGGTGGTGGCATAGCCGTATTCTATTTTACCATCGCATTCGCCTTCCATCAGTACCGCCTCATGCCGCAAACCGCGGCCTTCATTATCATGGTGGTCATAACGGCATTTGCAGTTGCACTATCGGTGCTGTACAACAGGCTGGAGCTCGCCATCATTGCCGCAATAGGTGGCTTTCTTGCACCATTCCTGGTAAGCAACGGGCAGGGCAATTATGTTGTGCTGTTCAGCTACCTCATCATTCTGAATATTGGTATGTTGTCCCTGGCGTGGTTCAAAAGATGGCCGGTCATCAACATCATTTCCCTGTTCTTCACAGAGATCATTTACGCAAGCTGGCTCAGCATTACTATTGTAGATCACAAACCGGTATCCTATCCCGTCGCATTGATGTTCGCCACAATATTGTATCTCATATTCATGGGCATGAACATGATCAACCAGGTCAGAAACCGGCAGCAATTCAAAGCTATCGACTTTGTCATACTCTTATTGCTTAGCTGCTCCTACTACGCAGCAGGTATTGTGCTGCTGCGCCAATGGAATGACGGTGCATACCAAGGGCTGTTTACACTAAGCATCGGCATCATCAACCTGCTGCTTGCGTGGTATGTATATAAGAACGGCAAGGCCGACCGCAACCTGCTCTTCCTGCTCATAGGTCTCACCTTCTCCTTCATTACGCTTACCATCCCCATACAGCTGCACGGCCATGCCATAACCCTCTTCTGGAGTGCTGAGTTTGTGCTGCTATACTGGCTTGCGGTATATTCAGAAATTCGCCTGTTCAAATATTCCTCCGCCATCGTCTGTGCCCTCACGCTCATCAGCCTGCTGATAGACTGGGATAAGGCGAGCACCTCCGCAGGCCCGGGGCTTCTGGTCATATTCAACAATCTACAGGGCATCGTCACCAACATCACGGTCATAGCAGCATTCGCCGTGTACGGGGTCCTGTTAAGAAAGAACAAAGGCGACGAATACATTCTTGGACTGGAAACAACATTCGCTGCACCTGTAATGTTTTTTGCAGCCGCCGCATTGCTCTACATTACCTGTTTATTCGGTGTCAACTTATACTTTCATCATCTCAGCACCTACGAGATACCTAATATTTACTACCGCCTCATAACCGAGCTGTTCGCACTGGTGCTGATCATTCTTTTGCAAAGAGGCATCTTCAAAGCATCCGGCATATGGCCGTTGGTCTTATTGATCGCCTGCTTTGTCTTCTACCTGGGCAGCTCAGAGCTCATGGCCAATGTGCGCGACGGTGTGCTACATGGTCACTACGCACAGGTTCACCTTGTATGGCACTGGACCGCAGGGGCGCTGATGGGCTTACTCATTTATTTAACCATCCGAGGCCTGCGCACAGGCGACAACTGGGAATTACCGATTTCAAACAGGACATTGCAGATCGTCATTACTATTATCAGCGTGGTTTTTCTGAGCGTTGAGTTGATGCACATATATGTGGTCATAGGTTATCGCAAAGACAATACCGGTGAGCTCGTACGGCAATATGGGAAAGCAGGACTCACAGCGTTATGGGCGCTTTGCTCCTTCACACTCATGTGGCTGGGCATGAAGCACAAACAAAAAGTGCTGCGCATTTTTTCGCTCACACTATTCAGCATCGTGCTTGTCAAACTATTCACCATGGATATCTCCGGCATCTCAGAGGGCGCTAAAATATTCGCATTCATACTGCTTGGTGTGCTGCTGCTGGTCGTTTCGTTCATGTATCAGAAACTCAAAAAAATAATTATTGATGATCATAAAGAGTAAGTACGCCTGCCTGTTGCTTGTAGTACTCCTTATTGGCTGTGCTGCCTCCGCGCAGGAGTACGGCATCATGGCCACCCTGCCTGAAGTACCGGCATCAGGCTTCTACAAAATTCCGGTCACGCCTGAACTGACCGGCTATGCAAAGGCCGATCTTTCAGATATAAGGATAGCTGCAGACAGCAACAAATTTGTACCATACATCAACCAAAGGAATTTAAGGAAGCACGACGTGTCCCACTATGTGAAAATATTGAGCAACATTACAGAAGGAAAGTACACTACCCTCCTGCTGGAAACCGTTTTGAATGGCGGAATTAAGAACCTGACATTGGAGATGAACAGCGCCGCTGTTGTAAGATACGCCTCGCTAAGCGGCAGCGACGACAAAGAAAAATGGTATATCATTAATGATTCCATATGCTTCGGTAAAGTACTCATGAATAACGAGGGCGGCCGTTTTCACCCTGTGGATTTCCCGCTGAGTAAATACAGGTATTTCAGACTGAAGATCAATAATGCCAATACAGACCCTCTAAAGATAAATGAGGTTAGTGCTTACAGGACCTATGGAAATGTCGACACTTTAATTGAAGAATCAGTAAATAACCCCGCTCCCGCATTTACACAGA
>CAINOM010000386.1 GCA_903851455.1 uncultured Bacteroidota bacterium
AGTACTTTATCAAAGCAGTAGACGCTTTTGTGACCATGAGTAAGGATGTGCTGAAAGATGTAAAAACATTTACGGATAAGCCGTCTTATTTTACGCCGCACCCGGTATATGATAGTTACCTTGAAGCGGTGAGCAAGCAAGCGGCGTGTAAGCACCTGGAACTGGACGCGAATAAAAAATACATGCTTTTCTTTGGCTTCATACGGGAATATAAAGGGCTCGACCTCCTGCTGGAGGCTATGGCTGATGAACGCGTAAAGCAGGCAGGAATAGAATTAATAGCCGCAGGCGAATACTATAATAAAGACGCAGAGGCAAAGAATAATGGCATCATAGCGCAACATCAACTGCAAAACAGGGTGCATATGAAAACCGACTTCATACCTAACAGTGAAGTGCGCTACTACTTCAGCGCGGCGGACCTGGTGGTGCAGCCGTATAAACATGCTACGCAAAGCGGCATCACACAGATCGCATTCCATTTTGAAAAGCCGATGGTGGTAACCAATGTTGGCGGGCTGGCAGAAGTGGTGCCAGATGGAAAGGTAGGGTTTGTAGCCGAGCCGAATCCAACCTCCATTGCTGATGCGATACTGAAATTCTTTGCACCCAATTCAATCCCCGACCTGCACGAAAATATCCTGGAAGAAAAAAAGAAGTACACATGGGAAACGTTCACGAAGGTGATGATGGACGCCGTGGGGTTTAAAAGCTGATACGCTCCCGCGATGCCCGTAATGGTTTTTCTACCAGTGGACAAGCTTAATGCTGTCCGTATTACTATTCCCGATTTTCAGGAAGTAATCGCCCGGAGGCAGCTTATCGCCGGGTATGGTTGTTACACCCCTCAATGCCTTACCCTGCCAGATAGTGCGGCCGTTCATATCAGTGAGCGCAAGGGCAGAATCTTCCGGCAATCCATCTACCTGCCAGTTGTTTCCGGTGGGGTTAGGTGATATGCTTACATTTTTAATTGGCACATTGTGCACGGCGTTCACTCCAAATGTCGTATCACGGGTGGAGTGGCCAAACTGCCTGCAAATGGTCCATACATCAGGATTCAACAAAACAGTATCCATTGCCGGCGCCCAGGAAAAAGTAAATATCTGCGTATCCAGGCTGTTGTAGACCTTGACGATGGTGTCGAGCGATCCTGCTAAAAATTCGAGTTCCAGCGGAGTACTGAAATGTGGTGTGCTGGCATGACAAGACTGTGCCTGGATCAGTTTTACGAAGACGTCAGAGCCGATCTGGTTCCACGTAAGTGTGTAGATAGGGTGCCCCTTGCCATATATCCACTGATTAAAAAACGTATCCAGGTTCATACCACCATAGGCATCTTCCATTACCGATTTAAAGTCAGCAACTGTTGCATTGCTGTAGCGGTAGGTCTGCAGGTATGTTCTCAGCCCTTTGAAGAAAAGGCTGTCTTCCGGAGCAAGGTAACGCAGCATGGTAACCACTCCCTGGCCCTTATTGTAGACAGTAGGCTGATAGAATAATGTATTTGCTGTTGTGGTGTCTGTGACAAACACCTCTCCGCAGCCACCGGAAATTGCCGAGGCCAGCAGTGTCTTGCGGTGCGCCAGGCCGGCCGCGGGGCTCCAGAAATGGTTGTAGAACATTTGTTCATCGAACGTAGCGAATGCTTCACTGAGCCAGGTGTCGCCCCAGAGTGAAAAACTAACGCAATCACCAAACCATTGGTGGGTAAGTTCGTGGGCGATGACATAGGTGTTTGGCACCCCTATGGTCGTCATGGTCTGGTGCTCCATGCCGCCGGGGAGATTGGTGTAACATACCCCGTATTTTTCCTGCCAGAAGGGATACCTGCCATAGAGCGAATCGAAGTAGTCGATGATCATTCCCAGGCTGTCGAAATTGGATTTATAGAGCGGGTTGAATGTTGCTGTGTCGATGAAGAAATTTTGAATAAGCATGGAGTCTGTGCTGCCAGGGAAGTGGTGATAATATTTTTCCTCGGAGTAACGGGCAACCGCAATAGATATCAGGTAGTAGGTAATAGGATAGTGTGTTTGCCAGTGATAAGTTGCGAAGCCGGGCGTGGTTGTAGTGTCTACGTTTACCAATACCCCGTTACTTCCGTCCATTACGCCCGACGGAACAGTAACGAACATGTCTACAGAGTCTATTTTATCATCCACCGATTGCTTGGTCGGCCACCAGTCAAGGGCCACCCATGGGTCGCTGATGGTGTAGACCATTTGAGTACCATGGTCGGAAACCGCGTGAGTTACCCCATTAAAAAAGCCGCCGCCGGGTGGGGGAACACCATGATAAAATATCTGCGCTGTAAAGGAAGAACCTACGGTCAAGGTCCATGGCATTGTAAGTGTCCTGACAAATGCGCCGGTGGTAGTAACTGTGCACCATACGCCGTCTACCCTCGCGGAATCAATGACCATGAGTGTATCCAGCTCGAAGACATAACTGCTCATTGACGACCCGACAACAACTGCTGTAGTCGATACATCGCCGCTGATGCGCACGGAGGTATCCGTAACATTAAGGTTGAAGCGGAGATATTTGATATCGTAGTTATCCTCTGCGGGGCTTGCAAGCGTGTTTTTGTGATTTGAGTGCCGGGCATGCTTTTGTGCAAACGAGTTTATGGCGAGCATCAGCAAGGCGCTGCAAAGAATAAGTAGTCTGCGTTTCATCTGAACGAATTTATGGAATGCCTGTAGGGCGCCTGTGGTGATCGAAAACGATCAGCAATTTACAATAAAAAAATTGTATCGAAAATTTCATGCACAGAGTCCGCCCGGAAAGTGTTCGGGGCAGGCGCCGGTGCAGCAACCACAAAGTAAACGGGATTGGGACGATGACGAAAATAAATCCAACCAATTTGTTCGTTCTTTTCCATTTTTTCTGCGTTGTAAAATCTTTAAATATTCCAATATTCGCAGCTTTTACGCCTTGAAAAAAAGAAAAACACTTCACAACTTGGCAGACTTTATTTTGTCATCGTCCCTGAGGGGCTGTATCGGTAAAATAACGTGAGTATAACCGATTTATTATTCCAGGGACAGTATTTTGGCAACAACATCTTTATCATCGGCTTGAAACCAGGTTATTTCTTTGTCCTTTTTGAACCAGGTCATCTGGCGTTTGGCGTAGTTGCGCGTGTGTTGCTTTATTTTATCTACCGCCTCCGGCAAAGCATATTTTCCATCGATGTAGTCGAAGATCTCTGTGTAACCTACTGTTTGCAGGTTTTTTAGGTCGCGGTATGGGTATAGTTTTTCGGCCTCGGCGAGCAGGCCTTGCGCCATCATCTGGTCTACCCGGTGGTTGATGCGCTCATAGAGCAGTTCCCGTGGCAATTCAAGGCCGGTTTTTATAATGGTGAACGGGCGTTCTTTTTTGGTTTGTGTACGGAATTTGGTAATACTTATGCCGGTAGAGCGAATGAATGATAGTGCGCGCAATAAACGGGCGGGGTTTTGTATTTCTCCATCTTTGTAAAATTCCGGGTCTTCATGACGTACAGTCTGCTGCAGCCATGCCAGGCCTTGCTGTTCATATTCCTGCTCCGTTTGTTGTATCACATCGGGGCTTGTTTCCGGCATTTCATCCAGCCCCTCGCAAAGGGCTTTGATGTAGAGGCCGGTGCCTCCGCATACCACGGCAGATGCATGCGTGGCGAAAATCTCATTGAGGTATTTCAGCGCCAGCGTTTCGTAGTCGGCGGCCGTGATGTGGGTGGTTACCGGGTATTCATCTATAAAGTAGTGTTTTACTATTTTTAGCTCGTCAGGCGAAGGCTTTGCTGTGCCTATGTTCATTTCTTTGTAGCACTGCCGGCTGTCGGCGGATACGATAGCTGTGCTCAGCCGCCGGGCTAGGTCAATGGCTATGGCAGTCTTACCCACGGCAGTGGGGCCGGATACGATGTATACTTTGGGTGATGAGTTGATAAGAGATAAGTTGATAAGTGATGCGAACAATATTAAGGCGATTATTCCCAGGGAAATTTATCCAGCAATCTTAACTGTGGGTAACCACCATCATGTAAGCTGCTCTGAGGATACTCGTCTTCACTTTTCTAATGTTTGCTCATCCATGTAGTAGTTCCGGCTAAGCTGCCTTAGTAGTCTTAGCTCATTCCGTTTAAGGCGAAATGATTCTCCGGTAAGAATTATCAGCTCGGACATTCCCAGGATTTATTTGTTAAAACGGGCGAGGCTTACTCAAATCCACCGCCGAGGTCTTCGGCCATGTTTTCCGAGCTATCCGATTCTTCGGCCCCGCCTTCGCCTTCGTTTCCGAAGCCTTCAGCCATTTCTTCCGCGCCAAGGTCATATTTTTCCTCTATCTCCATGATCTTGTCCGGGTTCACGCCCTTGATGCCGTATTGGGCAGGCGCGATGCCTTCCTTACGGAGTACGAACGGATAAATCCTGCGCGGTGTCTCATCCCTGTTCACATTGATGAGCTCAGCCATAAATGTCCATTTCTTAGCAGGGTCGTATACGTATATGAACTTCTGGTCGGGATTAGTGACGAGTGCAGACACAGGGGTCTTGAGCATGGACAACGCGGGTGCATCCTTCTTATTTATTAACACCTCCGAGCTGATCTCACGCCCATAGGCCCATTTGTCGTTGCTTTCATAGAAAGAAGCGGGGTGTTTTCCGTCAAATTCGTATGCCTGCAGTATGCTTTTATGAAAATCGAGGAAAGTCTGGTTGCCTAAAACCTCAATATCGCGGTAGGTCTGGTCATCATCTTCCCAATAAACTCTAAATCGTAGAACGGCCATGTGATCAAGTCAAAAGTTAAAAGTTAAAACCGATAAAGCGCATTTATATTGTAGGTTTGCACTTAATAGCGGTTTTGAGGGTAAAAATAGTGAATGAAAGCATAGCATGGATATTCAATATTTTTGAAATAAGAAGCTTGCAAAATAAAAATATTGGTTTTTCGGCATTCAATAAAATTTTTTCTTTACCTTTGCCATCCCAAATTTGAATACCATGCCAAAAATAAAGACGCACTCACGTGCAAAGAAGACGTTCAGAGTTACAGGTACGGGTAAGATCCGCAGGTACAAGGCTTTTAAGAGCCATCTGCTGACCAAAAAATCAAAGTCACGTAAGCGCGGTTTGCGCATACATGGTCTTGTGCACCCAACCAATGCCAGGCTTGTTAAGCGTATGCTGGTAATAGGATAGTATCCAAAGTAGAAATTCCCGGATCCAAAGGTGGATTTAGGAAAAACGAGAGCAGTTTGAAATAAGTTTTTTTAATAAATAGGCCATAGCCGTCCTTTGGGATCAGGTTTTTGGAATTTTTAAATTTTAAGAGATATGCCACGTTCCGTAAATGCAGTAGCATCACGCACGAGAAGAAAGAAAATACTGAAA
>CAINOM010000387.1 GCA_903851455.1 uncultured Bacteroidota bacterium
GACTGCTGCGCCGACTGCAGCTGCACAGGTATCTCCTTCAGCTTTTCCTGTGTGGTTGCGTAGGTCGAGTTCGCCTGCTGCATCATTTTGTTCAGCGTAAGCTGTTGCGTCTGCAAGGCGCTCTGCTTTGAATCAGCAATGTATTTACCCTCTACGAGTTCATCATGCCTATGCTTGAGATCGAAAATATTGTAAGACAGCGTCACTCCTAACAAGTAGTTATACTTACTGTTAGGGATACCGTCTGTCAAACTCCCGGGATAAGCACCCGCATAGGAGATGCCGGAATTGCGCACCCAGGTTGCTCCATCAAGTCCAAATCGTGGCAGGTATTTCCGGGATACTGTTTTGTTGTCCGCCAGTTGCTGCTCGTATTGTTTTTGATAAATGTTCAGCAACGGCTGGCTCACAGGGACACTACCACCTTGCTGGATCTGTGCCGGGCCCTGCAAGAGTGCAGAGGAGATCAATGTGGTATCTGGCATTATTTCGTTTGGAGCGCCTGTATAGGTTGATAGTGCGATCTTATCGTAGTTATACTCATCCATCGCCTGCAGGTAGCTGATGCGGGCATCCGAATAGGCTGCATGCGCGGTACTGCTGTCCACACCCGGCTTCAGGCCGCTCAGGACATTTGCCCTGATCGCCGAAAGGATCACCTGTGCCCGTTGCATATTGTCATTTTGTATTTGCAACAGCCGGTATTTCTTCAGCCAGTCGAGGTAGAGCGAAACGACATTCTCAGTAAGCAGGTATTTATCGCCGCCCAGGTTGGCTTCATTTACGGCCAGCTGCGCTTTGGCATTTTGCTGCTGCGCACGGTAGTACCCGAAATTGTAAAATTGCCATTGAAGGAAAGAAATAGCTATATTCCCGGCAGTGGGGTTGTTTCTTATCGGATTGGCGCTGTTGCCTCCGGAAGTGGACGGCACTACGCCCAGTGAAAAGTAAGGCCCCTGCAAGGCGTTATTGGTACCCATATTCAGCTGATCCTGCAGCAGCAGGGATGGCAGCCTGTTTCCGTTTACCGTGGTTACATGGGCTCTTCCGGCTGCAACCTCTGCCTGGCGCTGTTGCAGCAATGGGTAGTTGGCCACGGCCTTGTTTACCGCATCGTACAGGTTCAGCGTCTGTGCGTTTCCCACAGCAGGAATAAATAATGCAAGGACAAGAATCCGGCACACGCTGGTGCGCCAGTATAATTTATTATCCATAAAAAGAATGAGTTATTAGCAGGCTGTAAAGCCTTTAAGAATAAAAATAATTTAATTTACGACAAGTAGATAGCCGCTGGCGGGCCTCGTAAATTGTGGTCAGAAGCATAAGCTTGCTGCAGAAATACGGTATAGGTACTATTTACAGGTTTAACACTATAGATGACTCTGCGAGTAGGTGTCCACTGTGCAGGAATATCAATAGCAAACGAGCCATCCCACGCCTTGATGCGTATCGCGTTCTTATTTATTTTCCCTCCACCTTTTTTAAGATCAGAAGAAAAAGGGCCGGGATTTTGGACGCTGGTTTGGCAGTTATAATTAAAGACGGGAATACCTGCCTGAAAGGAAATGAATTTATTCTCCCTGCCGTTGCTGCTATTGAACAGTAACGCAAGAATCGGGAAAAGAATAAAATAGATCCTTTTATTCATGAATTGCAAAGGTATGCAACAATATGAAAGTCGCCTATCTAAATAAAGATTATTTAGAATATTAACATTTCCAGCAGCCCCCTTCCGCTTAACTGATTACTTCACCAGGTACATTACTTCCTTTATCAGCTTCACCGTACGCGGCACATCGGGTAAATAAAGCGCCACAAGATTTGGTGCGTAGTGCATATTCGCATCGGCAGAGCAGATACGGCGTATTGGGGCATCCAGGTAGTCAAATGCCTCCTTCTGAACGCGGTATGATATTTCAGACGAAATAGAACCAAATGGCCATTGCTCCTCTACGATCACCAACCTGTTCGTTTTCTTTACTGATTCTACAATTGTTTGCCAGTCGAGGGGGCGTATGGTACGCAGGTCTATTACCTCTGCGCTGATATTTTCCTTGGCCAGTTCATCGGCAGCAGCCATAGCCACGCGCATCATTTTATTATAAGACACTATGGTCACGTCTGTGCCTTCGCGCTTTACAGCAGCCTTGCCTATTGGGATCAGGTATTCTTCCTCTGGTACCTCGCCGGTATCGCCATAGTGGCTCTCAGACTCCATGAAAACAACAGGATCTTCATCGCGGATCGCCGATTTCAGCAACCCCTTGGCGTCATATGGATCGATAGTGGAAATAACCTTCAGACCGGGCACATTAGCATACCAGTTCTCAAACGCCTGCGAGTGCTGCGCGGCAAGTTGCCCTGCAGAACCGTTCGGGCCACGGAAAACAATAGGACAGGTGAACTGTCCACCGCTCATAGACACCACTTTAGCCGCATGGTTCACGATCTGGTCTATCGCCATCTCGGCAAAGTTCCACGTCATGAATTCTATTATGGGACGGGTATTGTTCATTGCTGCACCAACACCTATGGCCGCAAATCCAAGTTCAGATATCGGGGTGTCGATCACCCTTTTTGCTCCGAACTCATCCAGCATACCCTGGCTCACTTTGTAAGCGCCATTGTATTGTGCCACTTCTTCTCCCATCAGGAATACGGCCGGGTTCTGGCGCATTTCCTCTTCCATTGCTTCTCTTAGTGCCTGTCTTAGCGGTATTGTACGCATTTTTGTGTATTTATGTAATTTGGAATTAGGAATTAGGAATTAGGATCAATGTTACGATATTCGGAGAAACTTGAATAACCATCCAAATTCCAAAAAACAAATTCCCAATTCCCTATAAAGCGGCAAAGATAATCATACTAAGTTATTTTCCGTCAGGATGAAAAGTAACCTTGCTGTAGGTGGTATCTTCCTTCATTTTCACTACAAGGCTGGTATCTGTGAGCTCGAGCACCTCCCATGTTATTTTTTCATGATTCATACCTACGTTCATATCTTCAAGGATCAGCACATTGTCAGCCCCCAATATCCATTTGCTGGTATCCATGGCTCCGCTAAATGAAAGATAAACGGTATTATCGGGATTGAACGTAAGAAACGTACTGATGAGCGCCCGTTGGCGGTCATTTTTCGCTTCATCAAAATTCGCCTGGGTTGCTTTGCGGAGACTGTCAACATTTGTCGTTTTATATAACTTCAAATTTGTGGCAGCATCGTTGTTCCTGCCAAATGTATCTATAAACAACTGGGTCTTCAGGTAGAAATCATCTATCTCCTTATTTTCAACCCGCACGGCCTCCCAGGATCGTATAAGTGCACCCTTAGTGGGCGATCCCGGCCTCGCAGGGGTATTAGCTTCCGGTGTTTTATTTCCACTGTCGTAACACGCCCCGAGAAACAACAGCAAAGCGCAGACACTCGCTATTCCGGCTATTCCGGCTATGTTGATGTATTTCTCCTTAATGGCCATTCTTACTTTCTTCTTCTTTACCCGGCTTCAAATATTTCTTCTGTTGCAGATCATATAGCTCAAATTGCGCGCCTTGCTTTGCCAGTAAAAAACCAAGGCTGCCATTTTCAGGCACCTGCAGTGTAAATTTTTCAGGCGGAAAGCTATGCTGCTGAAACAAAATTTCGATCTCCACCGGGCCGGGTGTCAGCTCCGAAATGATGCAATAGTTCTTGCCATACCTCGGTAACATCTGGCCATGCAGCTTCACATAAAACGGATTTTCCTTGTCGCCCTGTATGTATATGTAAGAGAATGGCTGTGCAGCCAGGTTTGTAGATAACAAAAGCACAAACCACAGGATACAGCCAACGCCCAATGTATTTTTATAGTCCACCCCTTACGACTTATGACTTATGACTATTTATTCCAGCTCTATCAAAACCTGCCCCTTCTCCACTGCCGTGCGCTCATTCACCTTTATGGCTTTCACGGTAGCAGTGGCGCTCGCCTTAAGAATATTTTCCATTTTCATGGCTTCCAGTATCACCAATGCGTCGCCCTTATTTATCTGCTGCCCTGCGGTTACCAGCACTTTCAGTACCATTCCGGGCATAGGCGCTTTCACAGGCTCTGCCTTCTGCATAGACCTCAGGTCCATGCCCATGTTACTCAGCAGCAGGTCTATCGGTTCCTGGATATTCGTTTTATACAGTTGCCCGTTCACTCTCAACGTCACTTCCTTGGCCTTTCGGTCCGTCTTCTCGATAATAGCGGTGTAGCTTTTGCCATTGTGCAAAATGCTGATCAACCCGTTGGGCTGCCACGCAGCATCCCAGTCGGCAGCTGTATCATTGACTACAAAACTTCCGTCTTTCAACTCTACAGAGAAGACGTTCTTATCGTTAACCGTGACTTGTAACATTATTACGATCTGAATTTAGCAGGGCAAAAATAGCGATTTGAGCTTGTATCAGGAACCTTTAAAGCAAAACGGGGCAAATTCAGCTGCCTGATCATGCCTTAAGCATTTTCAGATAGTCAGGTATCCCATAATCGATCAGTATTTCCTCTCCCTCCGCTATTGGCCTTAATGCCGAAATAACGAGTTCACTGTCCTGTTCCGACATCCCATCATACACCTGCAGCTCATATTTTGCATTCGCCGGACTCTGATTATTATATAGGGAGCCAAAGCCCAGGGCCATCAATGTGCGGTCTCCATCATAGGCATATACGTAATTCCCAAGCGCCGTCTTCATAGCCAGTGTAGTATCCCTTTTGTCGAATATCAATATCGGGCAGACCTCAATAACCTCGTTTTTCCTGATATTGGCAGCTGCGAACACTCCCCTTCCTGCATTCTTTATTCCTGACCTGTTTACGTATATTTTGCTTTTCATTCCTTTTTGCCAAACGTTATTTGATTTTGGCGGCGGAAAGGTCTGATTATTTACTGACAATGTTGCGCTTTGGGAGATCATCTTCTTTTGTCCTTCTCTCAATAGTCCGGAATGATATACCATCCCCCGCCAGCACGCGGGTAATATTGGGCGGCAAATGCGCAAGATATTCACCGGCACGGGCCGTATCACTTATAGCATAGACTGGTAAGCCTATGTGTACATCATACGCAGGAAATGTCTTCAATACCCACACCGCAGGGTCTGGCGCTCCGGCGTCTGCAGCAGCTTGTGCATAGGGATAGGCGACGCCTGTTGTAATAAGTATCGGTATTTTCTTATCCTGTGCAAGCCGTATGGCGTTCTGAGTAGCAACATACGTTGCAGCCTGCTGCTTGTATTCCGCCGTTGTGAAATAGCCGGTGTAATGCGTAAACACATTGCCGGCAACACCTGCGTATAGCAGCAAGGGCAGGATCATTTTTTGCCACTGTGGCCGGTTGCTCAGTAAGATAAGTTGAAGCACATAAATAACCAGTATAGCGATAGAAGGTGTGGTAAACGCATTTAACCGGGGCGTGCCAAGTGGTAATTTTTTGCAAAGGAATAAGAC
>CAINOM010000388.1 GCA_903851455.1 uncultured Bacteroidota bacterium
AGGTACCGGCCTTCCGGATTCCGGCGGCGTACTGGTGGTGTTATACAGCGCCAAAGACAATGATAGCGCTGTAGTGAGGCATAAACCGAAATATGTCACCAGGACAAATGCAAAAGGCGAGTTTACGTTCAAAGGATTGCCAGGCCGGAGTTTTCGGATATACGCGCTCAAAGATGCTAATAACAACCTCATATACGATGGTTCGGCGGCAGGTGAGATGATCGCCTTTACTGAGCACACCGTAACTCCCGGAGATACTTCTGTGAAGCCGTTGATGCTGAGAATGTTCGCCGAGGTTGTAGATACAGCAGTGAAAAACACGGACAGCCTCAAAAAGGTAACAGACAGCGTCGCAAAGGAAGGTGGTGGGCTGAGAAAAAGGAGCAAGGATAATTCAAAAGGAGATGTGACCTACTCTGTGAACCTGGATACCACCAACGCTGCTAAACGGACATTTGATATCACACGCCCGGTAAATCTGACCTTCAACCGGCTTCCGGAGCTGAACAAAAGTAAGATCACGCTTGTCTACGATAGCGCCGGTATTACAGTAACACCGCCTGTCGCCCTCGTTTCAGATACTGCGCATCCGCTGCTCATGCATATCTACCCAGGCACTCCCGGCAATATGCAGTGGTCGGAAGATAAAGTATATACGCTGCGGCTTGCCAAGGGCTTCGCCAAAGATACATCCGGCAAGGACCTCATGCCTGCACGTTACACGTTCAAAACCTGGGAGGAAGACGACTATGGCAAAATACCGGTGCATTTGCCGTCGAAATACTTTGACGCACACTATGTGCTCATGGTCACCACAGACAATGACACCGTATACCAGAAGCCTGTCACAGATACGCTCGTCACCTTGTCTCGCCTGAGGCCGGGCAAGTATACTATTCGTGTCATTTCAGATAAGAATGGCAACGGGAAGTGGGATACGGGTGATCTCTTTGGCAAGATACAACCCGAGGAGGTGATACCTTATCCCGAAGATATTAAGCTCAGAGCCGGCTGGGAAAACATCGTAGATTTTGAGCAGAAGCCCAAGCCGGTATCCGGCCTCCGCGACAAAGCCTCGCCTGGGAAGTGATGAGTTCGGGCGGGACTTTTCAAATTGTCGCATAGGGATACGTACAATAATTCGGTAGTAAACAGCCTGAAAGGCTTAAATATGAGTGGCCCCGGCTGAAATCCGGGCTAACTTGACGGGTAGATATTTACAACCACAATAGTGGTTGATTGCAGCGTTGGCTGCTGATATTTGAAATGTACCCAAATCCATCTTTCGTAGCTGTCATTTCAGCACATTTACTATTTTTGCCCCCTTAACATCAAATATGAAGCAAACTTTCAATTTGGCCAGGCCCGCACTCGTGGCATTGCTGGCTTTAGGCACATTCCGCGTTTCCGCGCAGGCTCCTGCCAAAGCTCAGACAGAACATATGACACCCGAATTGCTGTGGAGCCTTCACCGCGTCAGCGGCACAGCGGTGAGCAGAGACGGCCGGTATGCCTACTACAGTACCAGGACTACAGATTGGAAAACGGAGAAGACAGTAACTCATCAATACCGTATTAACATAGAAGACGGCACCAAGAAGGAATGGACCACAGAAGCCGGAAAAACGATAACGCAGCGCTATGACAAGATGTGGTTTGCCTACTACGACAACTTCCTTTACAAGAGTGTAGACAGCGGTGCCACCTGGCAGGAGATATATACCAAGCTGCAGGATGCGGAAAATGTGTGGGTATCGCCGGATGGTCAATATGTGGCCTATTCAAAGGACGTGCTTGTGAAACCTATGCTGGGCACAGACATTAACAGCGATCTTCCCAATACCACGGCAAAGGTCTATACCGATCTCGACTACCGTCATTGGGATACCTGGGAAGATGGTAAGTTCTCACACATTTTCCTGGCCAATATCAAGGACGGCACAGCCAAAGACCTGATGGAAGATGAACCTTACGATTGCCCCCAGAAGCCATTTGGCGGCGCTGAAGACCTCGTATGGTCGCCGGATAACAAGGGCTTTGTGTATGTGTGCAAGAAGAAATTCGGCAAGGAATATGCACTGAGCACCAATACCGACCTTTATTATTATGACATCGAAACCGGCAAAACAACCAACTGGACGGAAGGAATGCCGGGCTATGATATGGCTCCTGCCTTCAACAAAGACGGCAAAAAGCTGGCATGGCTGAGCATGGGTCGCGATGGCTATGAGGCGGATAAGAACGACATAGTTGTGATGGATGTCGCATCCATGAAACGGATGAACATAACTGCTAAGTGGGACGGCACGGTGAACGGCTTTATATGGAGTACTAACAACGAAAAGATATATTTCAATGCGCCGCTGGAAGGCACGGAGCAGCTTTTTGAGGTGCCGGTCCCGGCCAAACTCAGTGACAAGGAAAACCCTGTTGTAAACAACATCACCAAGGGTAAGTACGACGTAACCGGTATAGTAGGCGAGGGTGGCGGAGAGGTGATCGTTACGCGCTGCGACATGAACCACTCAGCGGAGATATTTGCGGTGAAACCAAAGTATGGCGATATGCGCCAGCTTACGCATGAGAACGATGCCACCTACCAGCACATAAAGATGAGCAAGACGGAGCTGCGTTCTATGACCACAACCGATGGCGCGACGCTGCATGCCTGGATCATCTATCCACCCGATTTTGACCCGGCTAAGAAATACCCGACACTGCTGTATTGCCAGGGCGGCCCTCAGTCTGCTTTGTCTCAGTTCTACAGTGTGCGCTGGAATTTCCAGCTGATGGCAGCACAGGGTTACATAATAGTAGCTCCAAACCGCCGCGGCATGCCGGGCTGGGGTGTGAAGTGGAACGAAGAGATCAGCAAGGACTGGGGCGGACTCCCGATCCAGGACTACCTGACCGCAATTGACGAATTCAGCAAGGAGCCTTTTGTCGACAAGAGCAGGCTGGGTTGTGTGGGCGCCAGCTATGGCGGGTATAGTGTGTATATGCTGGCGGGTGTTCACAACAACCGCTTCAAGACATTCATTGCCCACGATGGCCTGTTCGACCTGAAGAGCTGGTACGGCACCACAGAAGAGCTTTGGTTTGCCAACTGGGACATCGGCGGTCCCTTCTGGAAAGACCCCGCACCACTGAGCTATGACCGCTACAACCCCGTAAATTTCGTAAATAAGTGGACTGCGCCCATCATGATCATCCAGGGCGGACTCGACTACCGCGTGCCTATAGAGCAGGGCCTCGAGGCCTTCCAGGCGGCAAAGCTTCACGGGCTGAACGCGAAACTGCTATACTTGCCAAACGAGAACCACTGGGTGCTGCATCCGCAAAATGGTATTGCCTGGCAGCGGGAATTCTTTAAATGGCTGGATGAAACGCTGAAGTAAAAATCCAAATTCCCAAAAAGAAAATCCAAAATTCAAATACCTGGAGCACAGGGGTGAAATTGCTTCCGAAGAAAATAGAATCGTGCATATTACAAATTGTATATTTCTAACCTGCAAGGAATTAACTAAGCAAAAGGATAATAAAA
>CAINOM010000389.1 GCA_903851455.1 uncultured Bacteroidota bacterium
ATATGTGTATATGGTATTACTGATGAGCGAGGCATAGTGAAGTGCGGTATTGAAAAGGCATGGAAAGAAGGCAAAGTGAATTTCCGCAAGCCCATATCGTGTCATTTGTTTCCCATACGCATCATCTCCCATCCCGGCTACGAAGCCGTTAATTATGAACCGCGCGAAACGCTGTGCAAGCCTGCCTGCAAACTGGGTAAGTCTTTAAAAGTGCCGGTTTACGTATTCCTCAAAGACGCGATCATCCGCAAATACGGAGATGAGTTTTATGATATGCTGGATGCTGTGGCCGGTAAAATGAAAAGCGATAAAGAGAAGGCCAGGAACAAATAACAACGACCAAGACTGATCAGATCCATCCTTTGTTATGCAGCAACTTTGCGATCTGCACGGCATTGGTAGCCGCGCCCTTCCTGAGGTTGTCTGATACGATCCAGCAGTTCAGTGTATTATCCTGCGAATAGTCTTTCCTGATACGGCCCACGAAAACCTCGTCCTTACCTTCGGCATCTATTGGCATAGGATAGCCATTCATTGACGGATTGTCCACGACAACTATGCCCGAATGATTTGATAGGAGCTCTTTAATATCAGACTCATGAAAGTCTTTTTTTAGTTCAATGTTTACGCTTTCACTATGCCCGCCAACTACCGGCACTCGCACTGTTGTAGCGGTCACACGTATGCTATCATCGCCCATGATCTTGCAGGTCTCTTCCACCATCTTTATTTCTTCTTTTGTGTAGCCATTCTCCAGGAAGACGTCTATGTGGGGTATCACATTCAGGTCTATCTGGTGCGGGTATACTTTATGTTCTTTGCTGCCGGCGCGCTGTTCCATAAGTTCTTTTACGGCCTTTTGCCCGGTGCCGCTCACCGATTGGTAAGTACTCACCACTACGCGCCTGATCCCGTATTTTATATGGATGGGATTCAATACCATTACCATCTGTATCGTGGAGCAGTTTGGGTTGGCAATGATCATATCGGATTCGGTAAGTACGTGGCCATTTACCTCCGGCACCACAAGTTTTATGTCGTCGTGCATGCGCCAGGCTGATGAATTATCTACAACCCGGCAACCGGCAGCGGCGAATTTAGGTGCCAGCTGCAGTGAAAGGGTCCCGCCAGCGGAGAACAGGGCCAGAGCCGGCTTCATAGCAATAGCTGTATCCGCGCTCACAACAGCATATTCCTTTCCTTTAAAAACAACCTTACTGCCCACAGATCTTTCCGACGCCACAGGGATCAACTCTGTGACAGGAAAATCTCTTTCTTCCAGTATTTTCAGCATTGTGCTACCGACGAGGCCTGTGGCCCCTACTACCGCTACTTTCATTGGCTCAAAAGTAACAAGAACAAAAGAATTTCCTGCCAATAAAAAATACCCCGACATTTGCATCCATGAAGAACCTGGGTTCGCTGAATAAATATTTTGTTAAGTATAAATGGCGGTTGCTGCTGGGTTTATTGTTTGTGGCTATATCCAGCAAATTTGCCGAGTTGCCGGGGAGCGTGGTTCGTGATATTTTGAATGAAGTGCAGGCGATGCTTAAGGACAAAACGCCGGGCACAGATAACTCAGCTATCATTTCACATGTAGTTACCGGGGGTATTATATTGCTGGGGCTGGCATTGCTGCGCGGCTTGTTCATGTTCATGATGCGGCAAACGATAATTGTAATGTCGCGGCATATAGAATATGACCAGAAGAATGAGATATACAGGCATTACCAGGCGCTGAATACGCATTTTTACAAAGCCCACTTCACCGGGGATTTGATGAACCGCATTTCGGAAGATGTATCGCGTGTGCGCATGTATACCGGGCCGTCCATCATGTATTTCTCATCAGTGGTTTTTCTTACGATTTTCTGCATTGTAGATATGCTCAGGGTAAACGTGATGCTCACGCTATGTGTGGTTGCCCCGCTGCCGCTGCTGGCGCTTTCCATTTTCTATGTGAACAAGATCATTTTTCAAAAGAGCGGAAAGATAGGTGCACAGCTTTCGCTGCTCACTACTACTGCGCAGGAATCATATTCCGGTGTGCGGGTAGTGAAGTCTTTCGTGCAGGAAAAGAACATGATGCGCTTCTTTGAGGCCAACTCTGAAGAATATCGCAAAAGCACCATCAACCTGTCCCTGACCGAGGCGGTATATTTTCCCGCTATGAATCTTTTCATAGGGCTGAGCATGATCGGCACCATACTTATTGGTGGCTACTTTGCCATAAAGGGCCAGATAACCACCGGCAACATTGCCGAGTTTGTTATTTATATCAACATACTCATGTTCCCCATTTCCAGTATAGGCATGGTGGCCAGTATGACCCAGCGAGCAGGCGCCTCGCAAAAAAGGATCGATGAATTCCTGCATACGGAGCCGGAGATAAAAACATCACCCAATGCGGTAAGTAATGTACCACAGGGGGCAGTCTCTTTCAATGACCTGACGTTCACTTATCCGCATACGGGAATTACCGCATTGCAGCATTTTTCACTCAATGTTAAAGCCGGGCAGAAGGTTGCGATAATAGGTAAGACCGGTGCTGGTAAATCGACCATAGCTCAATTACTGCTGCGCATGTATGACGTTACCAGCGGAGCGTTATTGCTGGACGGTATCAATATTAAGAACTACGACCTGCACCAACTGCGCAAGGGCATTGCCTATGCGCCACAGGAAGCCTATCTTTTTTCCGACACTATTTTCAACAACATAAAATTTGGCAAGGACAATGCGACGCCCGAAGAGGTAAAAGAAGCCGCGCGCATGGCCGATCTGGATAAGGACATCATGTCTTTCCCTAAGGCTTATGAGACCATGATAGGGGAGCGCGGTGTGATGCTTTCCGGCGGGCAAAAACAGCGTATGGTGCTGGCGCGGGCTATTCTTAAGAACAGCAACATATTGTTGCTCGATGAGTGCCTCTCAGCTGTAGATACGCAAACCGAAAAAACCATATTGGCCAACCTGCAGGATTACCTGAAAAGCAAAACAACATTCGTTATCACCCACCGCATATTCACCAGCTGGATCTTCGACCAGATCATCATCCTGGATAATGGAACCATAGCCGAGCAGGGAACACATGAACAGCTGATGGCGCTCGATGGCCGCTACGCAAAGCTATACAGGCACCAGACCGGGTAACAATCTGTCCCGATAGCTGTCGGAATGAAGATGTAAAAATTATTACTTTAGTAAAAACTATTGTCATGATCTTCAGACGGGCCGGTAAAGAAGGAAAGACTAAAAAAGAGGAAAAAGATATTATGTCCTGGCGAGGCCACGAAGTGACCCGTATTGAAGCCTTTAGTGATGCGGTATTTGGTTTTGCGATCACACTGCTTGTTGTTTCCCTGGAAGTGCCAAAGAACTTTGGAGCGCTTACTGTTGCCCGGAAGGCGATGGGCCGCTTCTCCAATTATTTCAAAATTCCGAATAACAGCATCGATCGTTTTTTTGTCAGAAGCAAATTTTTCAAAGGACAGGTCGCTCGTGTATCTAACGATTTTCTCAGCACTCTGTAAAATGTCTTCCAGTCATAATTTCGGACTTCGTTTAGACATAAACAATTTCAGATTCAATTGCCCTGAAATATCCGGGTTTTATCCCCGCTTTGGAAACAAGGTCAACCTTCCTGTTCAATAAAGATTCGATCTCGTTTGCCAGATCAATAAATTCGATACCTATAGGCTCGCTGAAATCAACAACGATATCAATATCGCTTTCATTTGTAAAATCATTTCTGACTACAGAACCAAATAAACCTATAGAGCGGACATGATATTTCAATATCAACTCGGGTTTTATCTGTTTAAGCTTATTCTGTATTGCAGATAATATTTGCATATTGTAAAGATATGCTATTTAATATTTGTCGTTTTAGCCTATTCTTCTTCACGGTCTTTCTTGCTCCTCGAAGTATCTTTCCCTTCTATCACGATCACTATCTCGCCCTTAGGCGGATGTAGCTCGTAATGCGCCGCCAGTGCGGCAAGGGTGTTGTTATTTGTTTCTTCAAACATTTTGGTGAGCTCGCGGCATACGGCACCCTGGCGCTCTGCACCAAAGTAAGTGGCCAGCTCATGTAGCGTTTTTACGAGCCGATGTGGAGACTCATACAATATAACGGTGCGCTCTTCTTCTGCCAGCATCTTCAGCATCGTTTGCCTGCCCTTTTTGAGCGGCAGGAAGCCTTCAAAAACAAACCGGTTTGATGGTATACCTGACTGTACCAACGCAGGTACAAAAGCAGTAGCGCCCGGCAGGCATTCCACCTTTATGTTTTGACGGATGCATTCGCGTACCAATAAGAAACCCGGATCAGAAATACCCGGGGTGCCGGCATCCGTTATCAGCGCAAAGCTTTTGCCGGCAGCAAGTTGCTCTATAAGATGAGGCAATACCTTGTGCTCGTTATGAGCATGGTAGGGTGTGAGCGGCTTCTGGATGTTGTAATGCCGCATCAGTACGCTGCTGGTGCGCGTGTCTTCGCATAATACCACGTCCACCTGCTTCAGCACCTCAACGGCCCGATAGGTGATGTCTCCAAGATTGCCGATCGGCGATGGTATTAAGTAGAGGCGCAAAGTTCCGAATTTGAAAATGCCCGCCCGGCTGAATGCCGTTCGGACGGGTGAAAATTTGGAAATTTGAAAAAGGCAAAAGACAAAAGGATCAGAAACAACAACGATCCAAATTCCAAAGGACAAATTCCCAATTCCAAAAAAACTATCCTTCCGCCAGGGTCACATCAAATGCTTCCATCACCTGGTTGGCAAGTAATTTTTTGCAGGCTTCGCGTGCCATTTGTTCGGCTTCGTCTTTTGAAGCAGCTTCGAGTTGCAGCGTAATGTGCTTGCCTATGCGCACCTCGTTAATGTTGGTCAGTCCCAGGTTGTGCAGGCTGTTGTTTACGGCCTTGCCCTGTGGGTCCAGCAATTCTTTCAGCGGCATTACGTTGATGTGTGCAGTATATTTCATAAAAATTCAGAAAGTTTTATTTAACTAATTTCATTGCTTGTCTCGGGTTGCTTGTAGATGAACGACAACAATACGTAAACAATAAATGCAAGTGGTATAGCAGCTACGCTCAAGAACAGCCAGGATACCACGCCAACGAGCAGTACTACAAGCTGCGGCCACATGGTACCTATGCTCCACTTTGATGGTATCATCTTAATAAATTTGACTCCAGACACCATGAGCCAGCACACCAGTGCTATGACCAGGTACAGCACCCACTTATTCTGGAAGTAGCTGGATATGTTATAGGGATTGTACCACAATATCAGCGGGAACGAGCCAACGAAAATACCAACAGCCGGCACCGGCATGCCTACAAAGTAATTTTTTTGCTTGTCGCTGGTGATGTTGAACTTAGCAAGCCGCAATGCAGCAAAACAAGCCACCAGAAATGCCGGCGCCATACCGATCATACTGACGTCAAATGCGTTCTTCTCGCCCATCAATGCGTCCCACAACAGTTTAAAAAGAATAACCGATGGAGCAACGCCAAACGAAACAACGTCGGCCAGGGAGTCAAGGTCTTTACCGATAGGGGAGAATACTTTTAGCGCCCTGGCCACCATGCCGTCCAGCATATCGCAGATAGCGGCTATGCCTATGAAGATGCTGCCCAGGTACATTTGTTCTGCTCCATGTATCCAGCGCCAGCTGGGCACACCACCTGTTGTATTAACGCTGGTATAGGGCTGTGCAGTAAGTATATATGCTATAGCAATGCAGCCGCAAAATAAATTGGCCAGCGTCAGCAGGTTAGGCAAATGCTTCATTGTGGCAAAAGTAATGATAATTGGTTAATGGGGTACATGAGGTTCTGACGGCTCCCACATACCTCCATATCCGTAATACAATTCTCCATATCTCCGCCAATGGCCGGTTTCTTTTTTGTAGACTATTCCCGAGCTCTCCCAACAATCACCCCAAAAAAAATCTAAAATGTGTATCAGTGCGAAAGTATCATTCCGGAAAAAATAAGGCAGGCTAACATAACTGTATGTGCGTTTCCCTATCGTATGCTTTTTGTGATATTTTAAGCTATCAATAAGCTGGCCGCCTGGGAAAATGCCACTTGGCCAAGCGTAATTTTTTGATTCGATAAGTTTTTGGATCGATCCCTTCATCTCACTTTCGGTC
>CAINOM010000390.1 GCA_903851455.1 uncultured Bacteroidota bacterium
ACAGCAACACCTATGGAAATCGTAAGCGCTAACAGGTACACAGGCGCTATCCGGCCAATGCGGCGGGTAATATATTGCCGGTAACTAATAGTGCTATCGTGATAAGAGATATAGAGCACAAAGCCCGACAGAACAAAGAAATAACTAACAGCAACATTGCCACTATGAAAGAAAACAGGAGCTTTATTAAACGGAAAAACGCCACCGCCGAAATGATGGATAAAGACCATCAGCGCTGCAACAGCACGTGTTGCGGTAAGTGCGTTCAATCGGGTTTTCACCTGCGTAAAGTACACTACCGGTCCTTAATATCAAAACCCATGCGCAGCGGCTATCTGTACACGCGCTCTATAATGTTCATCAACGGATTGGACATAAAAGTGGTCACCAGCGCCATCATCACCATCATTGTAAATATCTCTGGCGTAAGTATGTGCATATCATATCCTATGTTCAGCACTACCAGCTCTACAAGCCCGCGGGTATTCATCAGCGCGCCGATACACAGACTATCCTTAGTGCTCTCACCCGAGAGCTTTGCAGCCAATGCACTGCCGCCAAACTTGCCTGCTACAGCTACACCAATTATGGCAAGACAGGCACCCCATAGTGCGGGATTATTGATCATCCCGATATGTGTGCGCAGCCCGGTAAATACAAAGAACAAAGGCAGCAGCAATACCAGCGCCACATCCTCTATTTTATCTATCAGCAGCTTCCTGAAATTCCATTCATGCGGCATGATGACACCGGCCAGGAATGCGCCAAACAATGCATGGATACCGATCACTTCGCACATGTAAGAACTGCCCAGCAGTATAAGAAAGATGATGGCCAGTCTCGAACGTTTTATGAGCTTATCCCGGCTACTGTTCACAGCGAGTTTTCGCAGCAAGGGACGAATCACAAACAACATCACAGACACATAGATTACCGCCCAGACAATAGTATATAACGAAGAATTCAAGGAACCGGCCCTTGCAATCGCAATGATGACCGCCAATGCACACCATGCAGTAACATCGCCCACTGCTGCCGATGTGAGCGCTATTGTACCCAGCTTAGTGCTGGAAATGCCGCGCTCTTTAATGATCCTGGCCAGCACGGGAAATGCGGTGATGCTCATTGCAATTCCGCAGAATAAGGCAAACGCGTAAAAGGTTATACCCGCAGGCGCATAACGCTCATACAGAAAGTACGCAAGACTGACACCCAATGCGAAAGGAATAACGATACTGAAATGGCTGATAAGAATGGCTGAGCCCGCCTGCTTTTTCAAAACCTCTACATCAAGTTCCATGCCGATGACAAACATGAACAGGATAAGCCCAACCTGGCTCAGCATCTGCAGATTGCCCATAGACGATGCCGGAAACACGAACGCGCTAAAGCCAGGCATCAAAGCGCCCATGAGAGACGGGCCCAGCAATATACCGGCTACTATCTCCCCCATCACTGCGGGCTGTCCTATCTTTTTAAAGAGGTAACCAAACAATTGCGACGCAGACAATATAAGCGCCAGTTGCAGAATGAATATAGCCAGCGGGTTTGGGAATGCGCTGAGCACATCATGTTTCAGCGCTGCTGCCGATGAAACCTGCTGCACACCGGCCATATGTGCTGCTTCAAGGTCTCGTCCCGCTCCCAGCACAAAGTACAGGACAGCAACCAGCCCCGCGACAGATATGATATACAAGAAGCTTTTCCTTATCCGCATTTGTATTATTCAGCGGGTAAAATAAGAAAATATTCGCGGAGAGGAATATTCCGGTTAACCGGGCGCACTATTGCAGGACCTTTATATAAGTAATGGGATGTATTTCCCAGCAACTGGCCCGCCAGTCCTTTTCGTTGCCGGGGTTTGTGGCAAACGACTGGCCTTTATGTTCGGCATCATAAAACAGCCATCCCGATACTTTCACCTTATGCCCTATCAACGTTTCTTTCAGTGCTTCCGTCGACCAGTCTACACCCTTTGCCGCCATTATGGCTCTGATGCGGGGAGTCACTTCCACGATCACCCTGTACTCAGGTCCGGTATGTTCTTCATCCGGCGTTAGTTCGATATGGGTATCTCTATAAGCAGGATCCTTGGTTTTACAATTACAGGTCTCTACCCCACCCATCTTTACATTAAAAACGTAGCCGGTAAGAATCACAGCTTTATCCACGGGAAAGTCGTCCTCGCTGCCACCGGCTATCAGTTGCTGAATGGTTATACCTGTTACGTAATCGTCCTTGCGGGGAAAAGTATAGCGGTTTTTATATTCGTTCAGATGGTACTCTGGTCGCCTGGGATTCGCACTACCGTGCACGTCACAATCTATGCCGCCCAGCGACATCACCTCCTGCCCCGAAACTGCAAAGGATTGCAGCAGCAGGAGCACCAGACAATAAAACAAAGCGCTTCTCTTTCTCAAAAGTCTGTTCCCTCCCCGCTGCAGCAGATGCGCCTACTTATGTGCAACTACTATTTTTTTAGATTGGATGCTACCTCCGGTCTGTATCACGAGGCTATAGGTACCCGGTGACAGATCTTTTGTACTTATGGTGTAGTTGGTTTTGCCCGAAGCAATTGTCAACTCTTCAACCTTTTGACCCAGCACATCATAGCAGCTGATCGTCCCCGGTACATCTTGCGACAATACTATGTTTACTGTTTCATCAGCAGGATTCGGGTATATATTGCTTTTAAGTGCTGACACAACGGCCACCCCGGAAAGGTCTCTCTTATCATAAATAAAGAAGTCGTCAATACTGCCAGCTGTAGTACTTTGTCCGTTGCTATCCCAATTTGTCAACAGCGAATCGGAAGCGAAAAACTGCAATTGTACATGGGTAGCGCCGGGCAGGTAAGTACTTACCGGGAATATGCGGCGACGCCATGCCACGTCCGACTGATACGTATGTTCAACTGTCTGCCATGCACCACCAGCGCCATTGTTTATTTTCACTATCCACGGATCATTCTTGAAGTTTGCGCCCTGATCGTTAGAGAACCAGCGATAATACTCAACGATCGGGTTTGTAAAGCCTGAGATATCAAATACGGGTGTCAGAACGGTAGATGTTCCCCCTGTAACACCTGTACCTGAGAAAAATGCGCCTGCGCCTGTTACCAGGCATTGGCCGCTGCCGGTTGTATGGTCGTGCGCAGGCCATGCAGTGTAATATATGGTCGCAGGTGTTGGTACTCCCTGGTGCCAAAGGCCGTCTGTTGCATCGTCTCCCGGGTTGCCGCTAATCCCCCACCCTGCAACAGCACCTTCAAAATTATTGCTGTCCACAGCACCAATGCCCACACCGAACTGGTAAGGAATGGTAACCTGGCTTGAGACCATAGATGGGTTACATGTGATCGGGAAATAAGCATTTGCAACACTCAGTGCATCATGCACCACAAAATAATATTCAACAGTAGTACCGTAGTCCTGAGCGGGTATGGTTCCTGTAAAGTTCATGCTGCTGTTTGTAAGCACTACCGGTGTCCATGCGCCTGTTCCGTTTATGCGGTAGTACATCGTGAGGTCGTGGAAATAGGTAGACGAGCCAAGTGTAAGATGGGCAGAAACCGGGATAGGCGTACCCTGTGGCTGGTTACTTAATTCGGCATGCGTAATGGTGGCATCCTTTTCGAGATAGATACCATGCTTCGCAAAGGCAGCAACGATCTGCGCATAGTGCGGGGTACCGTCCATTAGATTGCTGTTGTCATCATCGGCCATCAATGCATCTATCAGTATCGTTTGGTATACCACGCCTTCCGTACCATCCGGACCGTCCGGTGCGTCATAATATACATCTGTAAATAGCCGCGTCATTGTATCCACGCTTCCTATTTCTACTGCGACATCCCACCAGCTGCCAGCAATGATCTGTCCATTCTGGTGAGGATCTGCTATCAAAGGCGTAGTGTTAAGGTCTATTGGGTAAACCTGTGGCGTCATATCATACCTGCGAATAAAACCGCCATAGCCCACAAATGCATTTTCAGCGAGTATGGGGTGACGAGTAATGCTCAATGCCCAGATATCAGAGCTTGCCTCATTGAGCGCACCATTAGTGATCGTTGTACCACTCACCATAGTGTAGAAGTGGTCGGAAATACCATGACCGTATTCATGATAGATCACATCACCGATCTCAGCAAACGAATGACAAGTAGCATCTGCTGCGTAAAAGTTAATATCAGTGCCGCTGTAAAAAGCATTGCAGGTACCGCTGGTAAGGTCCACATTGGTAGGCAGGGAAAAGTCCATACCGGTAAATGTTGGGAAGTAACCCTTCATAAAATTATGAACCCTGTTAACATGGTAGTAGGCGTTGACGTGCCTGTCGCTGCAAGGCACAGCAGTGGGATAAGTAAAGGTCGTACCAGGGATCAATACCGTATCTGTGAATATTGGTGTGAGGCCTGTTATTGAATCAATTACCGTAGACCATCTGCCTGCCAGGGGTATCGTTGTCGATATCGGTAACAACATCGACGTATCGGCATATACACCAGCCGTGTCTGTGTAATAAGTACCTGTGTCTATCTTAAGGCCCAGGTCGGGAAGCGCTTCGCTCGACGTTGGATTCAATGTTCCATTCTTGTATACTACGCCCTTCACGGTAACATCGTAACCTGTCTCTTTCACCTGGTTTGAGCGATACAATATGGTACCATCTATACCGTCAACATAGCCAGTGAGGATGAGGGGCACACTACCCTGCACTTTAGATACTACCTTGAAAGGCCATGCCGGATGCAGCGCATAGCCACCGGCCGCGGGAACAGGGAACCAGGACCAG
>CAINOM010000391.1 GCA_903851455.1 uncultured Bacteroidota bacterium
GACAATAAACAATACGTGGTTGTACCTGTTAAAAGTTATGAGGCATTACAGAAAAAAGCGGCGCTAAAAACAAGGCCGGAAAAATCTTTATCTGTTGAAGAAGCAAGGGCTCACAGCAAAAAACTGATCAGAAAGTGGGCTGGAGAGTAGCAGCCATTAAGGAAACAGTATCTGAACGCATCGCTGAAGTAGCATGGTATATAGAATCCAAGGGATTAGTTGCTACTGCAGAGAAATTTGCGGATGATGTGTACGACTTTTTCATAAAACTATCTGATTCAAGAAGAACACACGCTATATGCCGTGATCCAGAAAGAGCTATTCTTGGCTATAGATGTATTTCCTACAAGAAAAAGTATACGATTGTGTTTTTGGAAACAAATGAAGAACTGGTAATATGCGAGTTTGTCCCGTCAAAAAATATTCATTGGTAGCTACCATTTGATCCATGCGCACTCCAGACACTTTACATATCAGTACACTGTCAGGTGACTGGTGCGATAAAGACATCGTTATGCTTCATGCATGCTTTCAGCTCTTGTCTGATTGCGTAGAAAAAGAAAAATTGCTGACCGGCGACATCGATTGGAATTATACGGGGAAACACAAAAAAATCAAGAAAGAGATAAAAGCGATTTATGAATGGTGGCTAACGAGAAAGAATGAGGATAACCCGGTTATGATAAATGAACAAGAACGGCTCCACTACAAAAAAGACACCGAAATGCTGATGAGGCTGATAAAGATCAGAGCGCATTTGTGGACATAGCAAGAAAGCTACTCGTTAATTAACTAACGCAGCCCTCACATCGCCATCAAGCTACACCCTCTCAACGCACTGTGGTCCATTCTACCCAATACTTCAAAAGAGCCATCTGCCGCTATGTTACCAATATCTTCAGTGGCTATGAAGGAACACGAATAGACATTTGCAAGGTCTATGATATTAATGCCACCGGTACCCGTTTCCATTACTTCCAACGGGTCGTTTATGTCGCGAACGAATACGCGCATGGTATTGGTACACTTAAAGATGCCATCTGCTGTTGCATAGGCCTGTGACAGCAATTCTGTCATACCGTACTCAGAATGCACTTCATTTAGCCGCCACTGCTTTTTAAGGATCGCATGTACCTCCGCGCGGGTAAGCTCTTCTCTCCTACCCTTCATGCCACCGGTCTCCATTACTATGGTGCTGGAAAGCCGCATCGGGAAGGCTACAGCAAAATCGAGCAGCGCGAATGTGACACCAAGAAGCAGTACTTTTTGCTTGTTTTTTTCGAGCCGGGAAAGCACCTCATTTAGCTTATCCCATTCATTGATATAAAAACCATTGTCAGCGTGGCCGCTCGCCGCCATCAGCGTTTTGGCCATGTACACCAGCGAGGCGTTTTGCCGTTCCAGGTAAGAAGGAAGCAGGGCAAGAATCGTGTATTCTGCCGGATCGCCATAAAACTGCTCAAAACCGTGCAGGAGCGACGACTCATAAATAGCCTCGTCTGCCACATAATGCCTTGATGGGGTTTCGCCGGTAGTGCCGCTGCTCTCAAAGATCAGTGCCGCATTTTCAGTTGCGCCGGTCATTACTTTGTGGGTCTTGAAAAAAGATACCGGCAGAAAAGGTATCTGATGTAATAATTTAACGTCGGTAGCGTTTACATGCAATGCATCGCAATAATCGCGGTAGAGGGAATTTTGCCCGTACTGATACAGGAACACCTGCAGCGCCAGGTCTTCAAAATTTTCCGCATTCGCATGGAGCACCGCAGCGGGATTATTTAACGATGTATTATAAGACACTTTTATTATCTTTGATAGAATGAAAATCCGGCACGTTGCTTATCTGTTGCTCGCCTCTGTTGCAGTGTTCTCCTGCACCAAGAGCAATGACGTGTCAAAGATACCGCAGATATCGTTATTGTATTTCGGATCAGGTGAAGGCACAGATTCTATGGTGTTGAATATAGATACCGCCTTCCTGGAATTTTCACTGGTAGACGGAGATGGCGACATCGGCAATGACCCCAATGGCCCAAACAACGATATTTTCATTAAAGACTTCAGATACGATACCGGCTATGTAGGCTATCACTTCCCTGCTGTGGATCAAAGCATTGAAAACTCTAAAAAGGGCATACAGGGCAAATGCTTATTCGAGTTCACGCCTGATCTTATCACCACCCGTCCGGATTCCATACACCAGGCCACGGGAGATACTACGCACTATGAAGTTTATATTGTAGATCGTGCCGGCCACCAAAGTAACCACATAGTTACCGGCCCCATTATTATGCGCCCATAACAGTTCTTCTCTGCGCCACCTTTTATTTAAATAATAAATATACTTTAGGCGTTCTAACATTTTTGGTTAATAAAGCGTCTTATATAATTAACCGGGAGATGTGATCTAACCCGTCAGAAAGATATAATTTAGCTTGTCGGTCATAAATATTACTTTTAATCAACTAAATCATACTTATGAAAAAGATAGTTACCTCGATCGCCATTTTATTTGCAGCGGCCTGCGCTCATGCGCAAATGTCGGGATGCAGTGTATTTCTACAGGGAAAATACGTGGAGATCGGAATTGCCCCCGGTGGATCGTATGGCGCGCCACACCAACCCGCCGGTTATCATGGTAATGTAGCAGCGGGCGCCTATACCCCATGTACAGACACTGGTACTTACGGGCTCGGCTTTGTAGCGGATGCCGATATGGATGGATGGTCCGTAGGCACACCGCCATTTTATGGTGATTACTTTCTTCCGGGATCTCCATTTGAAGGATGGACGCTACAGGAAGGCGCGCTCCACTGCGATGGTTATAACACCGATGCCAGCCCGGGTTTCACAGGTGCTGTCAGCGGCACAAACGTCTCCTATGCAATAAGCGGCAGTTCGAAAGTCGGCACATGGCAGGGGGCGATTGACCGCCTGTCCATTACGCAGGTCACCTCGCTGGACACTAATTCACTCTTTTTTACAGTAAAGATCACCCTAACAAACACCTCTTCGGTACCTAAAAATGACATTTACTATTTGAGGACTGTGGACCCGGATAATGACGAAGCAGATGGCGGAAGTTTTACGACCAACAACCTTATCGAATACCAGCTACCAGACACTATGAATGCCTCGGTGGTTTCAGCAACGGGACTTACATATACCGGCGCATACCTGGCGCTTGGTACTGCAGACACAAATGCAAAAGCACTTATCTATCAGGCATGGCCTTTGTCTGACACAGTTGATCTTGCTACAATATTCAGCGAAACTATGCCAACCGGATCCTTTGCCAGCGGCGTGCCGGATGTTGGTGATCATGCTATTGGCCTGGCTTTCAGGGTAGCTCATCTGGCGCCGGCTGACAGCTCTTCTGATAGCGTTGCTTATCGCACGACTGCGGCAGCGCATTTGCGCCCAGCTAACAGCTATACTTTTACTTATTTCTATGCATTCAGCCATGCAGCAGTTGACTCTGCCTTAAAAGCTACGAGGTACGTACCGGATACGACAATAACAACTACGGGGATCACAAATGTCAATAATGGTTCCGTTATCAGTGCATATCCTAATCCTTCAAAAAACGTTGTGAATGTTACAGGTCTTAGCCTTACGGACGCTATAACCCTTTACGATATGATGGGCAGGCCTGTAAGTAACTGGCAGGTAAGAAACGCCGGTACCAATGTCTTCTCTGTCAGCGACATTGCAGCCGGTATGTACATCATCGGAGTAAAGGACAATAAGGGGAATGTCAGGTCTAACGTTCCTTTCAGGAAACTTTAGTTTTTACTAACGCCGAGGTTAAATATAGTTAATTGCGTTATACGAAGTAAATTTTGCAGTAGATTTGTGGTCAATGCACGATACAGCGTTGTAAAACTTAATGTCTGTTTCTCAGCATTAAGCAATAAAACATGTAAATTGCACGCTCATTTTTATGCAGACGATATTATTTCAGGATATGGGAAGGGTGGCATATGATGCCGCCTGGGAATACCAGGAATCTTTATTGCAGGCCAACCTGCAAATAAAGGCCCAATGGTACAACCTGCCGGAAGCAAGTCGTCCTGTAAGTACGGACACTACACATCACCTGCTTTTTTGCGAGCACCTGCATGTCTACACTATCGGTAAGAGCGGACATATGGAAAACCTGCTGGTAAATGACGCACGGCTTAAAGAACTGGATGTGTCATTTTTCAGAACCAACAGGGGCGGAGACATTACGTACCATGGTCCCGGCCAGGTGGTAGGCTACCCTATACTGGACCTCGAGCACTTTGTGACCGACCTCGGGAAGTACATGCGCAATCTTGAAGAAGTAATTATCCGCACGCTTGCTCATTATGGCATAGATGGCGGCAGGCTGCCCGGATCAACAGGCGTATGGCTGGATGCGGAAGTAAAGGGCAAGGCGCGTAAGATATGCGCAATGGGCGTGCGCTGCAGCAGATGGGTGACCATGCATGGGTTTGCCCTGAATGTAAATACTGACCTTCGATACTTTGATTATATAGTGCCATGCGGCATCACAGATAAAAGTGTTACTTCCATTCAAAAAGAACTAGGTTACCAGGTGGACGAGCAGGAAGTAAAAGATATTCTGAGAACTGAATTTGGCACGGTATTTAACGCAGAAATTGTAAACGAACAGGCAAGTGTCACAGCGTAGCATCACATATTACTGGGGCGACCAGAGTCTGCTCATAACCCTTGGCAACAGGACCAACAGGCGCATCCGTGCTTTGTACCTGGTTGAGTTCCTCTTTACAGCCGCAATGGCGACCGTATTCCTGCTGCAAGCCCTGCCGCTAAATCATAATTTTGTGCACTGGGCCAGTTGTATCGGCGCATCGCTTATATACCTGCTCGCTGCCAACCGTTTCCTCGGGCGACTGTTCTTTACGGAACGACTGCTGCTGGACCAGCATTCGTTTACCATTATCAAAAAGTCACTTTTCTCGCAAAACATAAAACGCTATGACTGGCGCCAGATAGGGACATTGCATTACGAAGGAAAAGGGCATAAGACAGACCATCCGCTGAAAGGCATGTGCTACGACTACCTGGGTTTCGAAACCCAGGAACACCTTATTCAGAGCCTGCATCATAACGGCAATCTCTACTTCGAATCGAACGAAGGCCGTGTTTATTTTGCATCCGGCGTCTACTCATGGGATGCCGAAGAGATGGTGCAGATGATGAAAATATACATCGGCTCCTCCCTCCAGCTTGGACCAGAGTGGAAAGAAATGCTGCAGGGCCAGGAGTAAGCGATACTAAAACGGACTTCCTACCGTTTAACTCACAACTTTTGGCTTATTTTAGCGGCATGAAGCATCTTATCTTAGTATTTGCCCTTCTTACTACCCTTACTTCTTTTGCGCAGCCTAAATGGCAACAGCGCGTAGATACCAAAATTGACGTGGAGCTTAATGACCGCACCCATTTTCTCCACGCCTATGAAGAGGTTACTTACACCAACAACTCGCCCGATACCCTGCACTACATATACATGCACCTCTGGCCAAATGCTTACAAGAACGACCATACTCCTTTCGCCAAGCAATTAGACCTTAATGGCAGCACTTCGTTTTACTATGCCAAACAAAAAGACCGCGGGTATATAGATAGTCTTCAGTTCACGATAGATGGACTCAGCGCTGAGCATTTTATTGCAGAAAATGCGCCGGACATAGCCCGGATAGACCTGCTGAAGCCGCTACTGCCCGGAGCCTCCGTAAAAATATCCACACCTTTTCGAGTGAAGATACCCATCGTTTTTTCAAGAATGGGGCATACCGGGCAAGCTTATTTTATGTCTCAATGGTTTCCCAAGCCGGCGGTGTATGACCAAAAGGGCTGGCATGCCATCTCTTACCTCGACCAGGGCGAATTTTTCAGCGAGTATGGCTCTTATGACGTAAACATAACATTGCCGGCAAACTATGTGCTGATGGCCTCCGGCAATTGCATGGATGCCAAAGAGAATAATTGGCTGGATAGCCTTGCGCAGCAGCCACCACCGGAAGACACCCTCTATGACGAAGGCTGGCCGTCCAGCAGCCTTGAGTCCAAAACAGTGCACTACCACGAAGATAACATTCACGATTTTGCGTGGTTCGCAGACAAGCGCTGGATCGTGAGAAAGGATACTGTTTACTCACCGGGGAATAATAAACTGGTGACTACCTGGGCGGCGTTTCTGCCCTCTTATCAGCACGAGTGGGCAAAAGCTACGGAC
>CAINOM010000392.1 GCA_903851455.1 uncultured Bacteroidota bacterium
CCGAAATTGGCCCCGATTTTTTGAAGGCAACAATGCCCGTTTGCTCCAAAACTCATCAACCCTATGGACTGCTACATGGCGGCGCATCAGCGGCTTTGGCGGAAACAGCAGGTAGTGTGGCCTCCTGGTTAGCCATAGACAGAGACCATCAGATTTGTGTCGGAATAGAGATAAATTGCAACCACATAAGAGCAAAAAAAAATGGCATAGTAACGGCAACGGTGACGCCATTACACATAGGAAACACAACCCATGTGTGGGATATAAAAATAAGGGATGAACAGGAAAAATTAATTTGCGTCAGCAGGCTTACCGTGGCCGTAAGGGAGGCTAAACGGCATTAAATTAGTATTTTTTAAATTATTAAAGCGTTATTTTTTCTTAGGGAAATTAAATAAACGGCTTGTGACAACCGGGATAAAAAATATGCAGATGGTAAGTGCCGAAGTGCCCCAATCTGCCTGCGGGCTTTCTAAGAATTTAGTGATCGGCGAAGTCGCATAAAAGTGTTCGTAAAGCGAAAAGCTAAGCTTAATTCCGAGTATACCAATTACACTGTAAGCGCACGCCTCCAGGAACGGATACAGCTCCATTAATTTCACAAAACCCTGCGCCACAAACCTCATCGCCAGGATACCTATAAATACGCCGCAGAGGATGATGAGTATGTTATCTGAGAATGCAACAGCGGCAAATACATTATCCATAGAAAATGCGAGATCCATTAGCTCAACAGATATAACGGTAGCCCAGAAGGTGCCAAGACTGCCTGCAGTTAATTTATACAGCCAGTTGTTTTCATTACTTTCTTGTTGCTTATTCTGCTGTTTATTTCTTTGAGCCTTAGCCCACTTCATCACCAGGAATAAAAGATACAGGCCACCAACGGCTTTCAGCCACCATATTTTAATCAAGAAAGACGCGAAGACAAGGCATCCACCCCTGAAAAAGTAAGCGCCAAAGATGCCGTACTTGAGCGCACGCTTCCTGTCAACCGGGGAAAGATCCATGACCATAGTAGCCAGCACAGCGGCATTATCTACCGAAAGCAGGCTTTCGATCAGGATAAGATTACCGATAATAAGTAAAGTAGCGAGCGGCTCCCGGATTATTTGTTGTAACAGTGGGTACATTTCTAAATTTAAAAGTCAAAAAAACTGCTCGTTGCCATCCCGATAGCGATCAGGGTAAACATTGTCTAAAAGTACAGAAAATAGATTTTGCAGGCATTAAATAAGCTTAATTACATTTACCACTCAATGCCACAAGACCTGGAAGCAAGGCAATATGATGTATTAATAGTGGGTGCAGGCCCTGCCGGCTGCGCGTGCGCACTGACGTTGAAAGATGCAGGGCTAAAGGTTGCGCTGCTGGACAAAGCCACTTTCCCGCGGGATAAAGTATGCGGAGATGCGATACCCGGCCGTGCAATAAAAACGCTTAAAAGCATCAGTCCGGCATACGAGGATGCATTTAGAAAATTTGCGAACAAATGTGCGACCAGGCAAACAGCGATACACTATAAAGGCAGGTCTGTGACTTTTAAATGGGTGGGCGAAGCCTATACCTGCACCCGCATGGAGTTTGATAATTTCCTGTTCTCACTGGTAAAAGAGCATACCGACACAGCTATTTACACCGACACCCTACCCCATTCCTTTATACAGGATAATGGTGGATTCTCCATTACTTCAAAGAACAGCGATCTTGTTTTTCATAGCAGAATACTTGTTGGCGCAGACGGAGCGCAGTCGGCTGTTGCAAAAAAGCTAGCGAACCGAACACTGGACAGGCAGCACCACGTAGGCTCTGTGAGGGCTTATTTTAAAAATGTTGCCAACCTCGACCCGGGCACGACCGAGATATACTTTGACAAGAAATTCCTGCCGAGTTATCTATGGGTTTTCCCGCTGCCGGGCAATATGGCCAATGTCGGCTTTGGAATGTTGTCCAGCGAGATCGCAAAAAAAAAGATAAACCTGAAAACGACATTTTATGACTTCGTAGACCAGAACCCCGCCCTGAAATTACGATTTAGAGATGCGACACAGACCGGAGATCTGGAAGGTTTTGGTTTGCCGCTTGGCTCACGGATAACCACGCTTTCCGGCAACCACTTTATGCTCGTTGGCGATGCGGCATCGCTCATAGACCCCTTTTCCGGCGACGGTATCGGCAATGCTATGCTCAGCGGGAAACTGGCAGCAGAGCAGGCCGTGCACTGCTTTAAAGCTGATAATTTCACCGCGCCACTTATGAGCGGCTATGACAGAGCATTGACCGGCATGCTTGGCAAAGAGCTCAGAGCCCGTCACAAGGCACAACGCACACTGTCTAAAATGCCATTTCTTCTGGATACCATATTTACTGCATGCCGGAGCAATTCGATCAAAAGGATCATACAGAAAGGACTCTAGCCAATTCCAAATGTGCGCCTATCTGCCACCGCGACTTATATAGTCATTGAGAACCTTCTTATTGGAATCGAAATCAAAGACACTGCCAACTTTGTAGTAACTGTTCTTATCCACAGTTTTGTTGTAAGCAAATTTCGCAAAAGCCACCTTAGAGTCTTCGAAAGAGAACAGCTTACATATCTCCATCACCTGGTCGGTACTGATATAGTTGTTGGTGAGAATTGTTTTAGCGGTTGACAGTTTGGTGTCTTCAAATGAACTGTTCGCGATCATTTGCTTTACATCGTTGAATGTCTGCTGGTCCATTGCCACCGGCGCCGGGGGCGGGGGCGGAGGAGGAGGTGTTTCCTGGTGCCTGTTGTAACCGGTCTCGTTGGTAGTAGTTGTAGTAGTCTGTGTCACCAGCTGTCCCGTGTTAGGGTCAGTATAAGTCGTCTCGGTTACTGTGTTTGTCTGTTGCGGCTTTCCGTAGTTCATTACATACTCATCTTGCGGCGGATGATAGTTATGGTCTACTTCGGTGCACTTATGAAACCTAAGCTGAGCATATCCTTCCCTGTTCCGTTCTATTTTCAAAGTCATGTTCACCTCTCTTCCGTCTACCGGATCAGCTATATTGATCCTTCTTTTTATAGCAGGTGTCCTGTTGTCGGCAAATACTATTTCTACATCATTGCCGTATTCGGGAAGCCCCTCTACCCTGATCTTCGACTGTGGCGCATTGTTCTGATTGACGCCATTAAGTACAAGGAAGAACAGTTCACCATTTTCCGAAAAAACAGAAAGGGTACTCGACTCATGATCGCCCCTGCGGCCGGCTGGGTAACGCCTGTCTCCCTGCGCGAACGACAATGCGGGAATTAGTAAAACACACAATAAAAATGCTGAAGTGAATCTCATAAAATGGATTTTAAAACACAATGATACTAAAATTATCTGCCGTATAGAAACTGGTGAATCAACCAGATGCAAAATCCGGTCCAGAATAAATAGGTAAACGTGCAGCCCGGGCGTTTTACGTTTTATTTAACACGAACCAATCGTCACCTTAATGAGAAACGGGGATAAACAGTATAACCAAAACATACTACTATGCGCTCTAAAAAACTACTGTGGCTGGCGCCACTCTTTGCAATGGCCGCCTGCGGCAACGGACGAAGGAATACTGAAGACTATGCCGACAAGTCCGTTACAGTGCGGGCAGACTCCACAGAGGCGGCCGCCGGAAACACGCCACCGGCGGGCAATGCAACTGCCGCACCACCGCTCAACTCACCCGAAAGAAAAATAAAACGAACGGCGGACTTTCACTGCAAGGTGCAGAATGTCTTCAACTCAACAACCAGATTAGAGCAACTGGTAAAGGCCAAGGGCGGTGCGGTACTGGAAAGCCAGATACAAAACAGTAATTCAGAGACAAAAACATCGTACTACAAACCAGACTCGCTGAAGCAAACACAAACCTATACCACGACGGCGTTGCTGACCCTAAAGGTTCCAGCGCAGTATCTGGACACCGTAATAAATGCAATACCGGGGCTTACGAGTCTTATCGACTCACGTACGCTGAGGCAAAGCGATATTACTTACCAGTACCTGGCTAATGAGCTTAAGAATAGCGCCGATGAAACCAATGCCACAAGTGCAATGAGACTTGCGAAGAAAAGCAAGGACGCGCTGGAAGTGCAACGATACAACGCAGACAGGCAGGACGAGCACATCACCCGTAAGATTGAGAATCTGCAGATAATGGATGATGTAACTTATGCGACAGTAACCGTAGCATTCTCTCAACCCGAGCAGGTATTTGTACAGACGATCGTGAACCCCGGCTATGTCACTCGTGTACCATTTACCATGAGGAGCGAGGCCGCGTTAAGGGAAGGAACCGATATGATCAGCGAAATATTCGTGGGGCTTGTAAGCATATGGCCATTGCTGTTGCTCACAGTTGCTGGTTGGATCATTTACCGGAAGATGCGCCAAAGAAAGCTGGCCCTGAATATAAGACAGGCGTGATCTCCACACCAGATATAAAGAAAGCAGCCCCTTCAATGAAAGGGACTGCTTTTATGTGTTTCTCATGGCTCTGACGATGCGGCGCGTTCTTCGGTCTGCCCTGCTATTCTGCAGGTCCAGCACCGCCCAGATAGCCGCAGGCAACCACCCAATAATAGTACACTGCAGCAACAGGCACACAATGCCTCTTATTAACCTGCCGCGAAGCAGAAACGAAAGCCACGGTAATAATATTGCGATCAGCGTCATTCGTTACGAATTTTCAAACTTATTGATAAAGTTAGGAAATTCTTATTTTATTTGTGTGCCCTCCTTTACCTGGTAACTCGCATTCGTAATAACAATGTCTCCATTATTCAGGCTCCCGAATATCTCTGTCGAATCATTACTTTGATTACCTTCAGATACGTCCCGCCATTTGGCAACGCCATTATCAGATAAGATCACATACTTCCTTTCGGTAGTGGTAACGACCGCAGAACGTGGCACCACAAAAGCATTAGCAGCACCGCTTGTAGGCAACACGACCTCGGCATACATGCCTGGCTTGAATTTATTATCCGTGTTTTTCACGTCTATCTCCAGGGTCTCTGACCGGTAGTTGTTGCTAAGGCTTTGCGAAGAGCGTGACACTTTACCGGTAAAATCCTGGCCGGGCAACGCATTTGTCTTATACTTAACTTCATCGCCATCCTTCACCTGGGCGGCATATTGCTCCGGCACATCTACGACAAGTCGCAGCATAGACAACTCCTGGAGTACCAGCATGGGCTTTGCATTCTGAGTGCCTGGGCCCGCAAGCGCACCCGGATGCACATTACGTTCTGTGATCACGCCGTCGAATGGAGCCGTAACCGTGAGGTAACTCTTCATGGTCTCCTGTGCCTTGAAGTTGGCATATTCGCCCTGGGCGGTGGCACTATCGCCCTGCATCTTAGACGCTGCAGCGTCGAGGTCGTAAGGAGAAATGGTGCCGGGTGTTTTGCTGGTCTCCAACAGGCGGCGATACCTGTCCTTACTGGTAATGTAAGTCGCCTCTGCCTGCGTGAATTTCAGCTTCGCCTGTGCCACCTGCTGTTCTACTTCAGGCGCCTCAAGGGTGATCAGCAATTGCCCCTTTCTGACAACCGATCCACGGTCTACACTTACGCTCTTTACAAACCCACTGACCTTTGGGAACAGCTGCACAAACTGGAAGGGCTGCATTACCCCCGGCAACTGCACATTACCGCTTATTTTCCGCGGCTGCAATTCCATGGTTTTGTAAATAGCGGCAGGTTGCGCCGGCTCTGCATTTTTCTGCTCCGGCTTCTTCTCGTCGCACGCTGCAAAAA
>CAINOM010000393.1 GCA_903851455.1 uncultured Bacteroidota bacterium
ATGTTTGCACCCATCGAAGAATGGAAGTGCATGAATGGCGATTACTTCGACTTGAACAAGGCACAAGGGCCGGCGGTTATTTACCTTGGCTTTTACGGTTGTGCGCCGTGCCGGCAGGCAATGCCACTGTACGCGCAACTCTCCCTGGAAAAGAAATACAACGGTTACAACTTTGTCTACCTGACGTTTGATGACTCTACCACGATAAGCGAAGAGCTGAGCAAAGCAAAGATCGCGGAACACAAAATGAGGCTGGTTTCATTGCCCGAGACATATATGAGAGCTAAAGGAATGGCGCTGGGTTTTCCGGTGATCTACTTCCTGGATAATGAAAAGATAGTAAAAATGATCTACGCTTATGGCGAACTTAATGGCCAGATTGACTCCCTCCAATACTGGCATTCGCTGCTTGATGCGCTAAAGTGATCATTAAGTATTAGTTAGCAACCATTTTTAGCTTTTCCCTTTTCGGTTTTGCCTTACCTTTGCGCACTTATGTTGATCTCATTACAAAATATTACATTTTCATTCGGTGCGAGAGCCATACTTGAAGATGCAAGCTGGCAGATAGGAACAGGGGAGCGCATTGGCCTTGTAGGCAGCAATGGTGCAGGTAAATCTACTTTACTAAGGTTAATGACCGGCGCGTATAGTGTCGAGAGCGGAACGATTAATAAGCCAAAAGACGTATCTCTTGGTTTCTTTAACCAGGACCTGCTTAGTTTCTCAACCAGTGAATCGATACTTAAGGTGGGCATGCAGGCCTTTGAAGTGGCTCATGAAGTTGAAAAGAAACTTGAAAAAATACTAAAAGAGCTTGAAGCTACTCCGGAAGACGCAGACCTTCTGGATGATTACAGCCACGCATTGCATGATTTTGAGGTAGCCGGTGGCTATGAGATGGAGCATCGTACTGCTGAGGTGCTGGAAGGTCTTGGTTTTTCTACCGCCGACCTGCAGCGCCCATACGATCAGTTCAGCGGGGGCTGGCGCATGCGTGTGCTGCTGGCCAAAATGATGCTGCAGCAACCAGAGCTGCTGCTGCTCGATGAGCCTACCAACCACCTTGACCTTCCATCGATCGAGTGGCTGGAAAGATACCTGATCAGTTATCCCGGCAGTGTAGTTATCGTATCGCATGACCGTTACTTCCTGGACAGGATGGTGACCAAGATAGTAGAAGTGTGGCAGCGCGACCTGCACCAGTACAGCGGTAACTATACTTTCTTCCAGAAAGAGAAGGAAGAACGCATGGTATTGCAGCAGCGTGCTTTTGAGAACCAGCAGGACTACATCAAACAACAGGAGCGGTTCATCGAGCGCTTCAGGGCTAAGGCAACTAAGGCGGCCGCGGCACAGAGTGCCATAAAAAGGCTGGATAAGCTGGACGTCATAGAGGCGCCGGATAGCTCTATGCCAACAATGAATATCAACTTCTCGGTGGGTACGCAGCCGGGCAAGATAATTTGTGAACTGAAAGATATCAGCAAGCGATATGGCGACCTGACCATCCTGGATGGCGCCAGCGCAGAAATACTTCGCGGTGACAAGATCGCACTGATAGGTGCTAACGGTAAGGGTAAATCTACCTTGCTGCGCATCATAACCGGGCAGGAGTCTTATGAAGGCGACCGCAAATGGGGGCATAACGTAGAAGAGAGCTTCTATGCGCAGCACCAGCTGGAAGCCCTGACCGTGGAGCATGAAGTACTGGAGGAAATGAAGCTATGCGGCAGTGGCAAGAACGAACTGGAGCTGCGCCAATTGCTGGGCTGCTTCCTGTTTAGCGGAGATGATGTATTCAAGAAGATCAAAGTATTGTCGGGCGGAGAGAAGGCGAGGGTGGCACTGGCAAAGGTAATAGCAGCCAAGGGCAACTTCCTGCTGCTGGATGAGCCTACCAACCACCTGGATATGCAATCTGTGGAGATGCTGATAGAAGCGCTCAACAAATATACCGGTACGCTGATCATTGTATCGCACGATCGTTATTTCATCAGCCGGACGGCGAACAAAATATGGAATATCGAAGACGGCAAGATCAATGAATTCAACGGACCATATGACGAGTGGGCTGTTTGGCGCCAGGACAAGCTGAAGCGCGAACAGGCTGCCGCTGCTGCACCCGCTGTAAAAGCTGCCCCGGCACCTAAGAAAGAAGAAAAGCCTAAGGAAAATATCAGCAACGACCAGCTAAACGCGTTGCGGAAAGAATACCAGAAACAGCAGAAACTGTTTGCAAAACTGGAAGAAGACATCAACAAATTGAAACAGGATGTAGCTGCACTGGAAGCTAAACTCGGCGACCCTGATTTTTACAAGAACCAGCAGGAGTTTTTAAAAGTGGATACGCAATATCGCCAGCATAGTGCGAGACTCGAACAGTTGAACAAAGAATACGATCAATCTTTTGAGAAAGTAATGGAGCTGGAAGAGAAGCTGGGGTAGTAAGTTGATAAGGGATAAGTTGATATGAGACAGGCACTAGGGCGCGAGTCTTGCTCTGCGCCAGTCTCCGTTTTCGTTCTTTGTGAATGTGATACGATCGTGCATACGGCTCGCGCGGCCTTGCCAGAACTCTATATAGTTTGGAATGATCTTGTAGCCACCCCAATGCGGTGGACGTGGCATTTCGATATCAGAAAATTCCTGCTCGTACCGGGCGTAGTTAACATCCAGGATATCGCGGTCGGTGATCTCCTGGCTTTGCGGTGATGCCCATGCACCGATGCGGCTGCCCTTGGGGCGGGAGTTGAAATAAATATCGCTTTCTGTTGCCGAGACCTTCTCTATCTTCCCCTCTATGCGCACCTGCCGCTCCAGTTCTTTCCAGAAGAAGACCAGGGACGCAAATGGGTTCTCACCTATTTCCCTGCCCTTGGAACTGCTGTAGTTAGTAAAGAAAATGAACTCGGAATTTTCCAGCCCCTTCAGCAACACAATACGTGCATGAGGGATGCCTTTTGCATCGGCTGTGGCCAGCGTCATTGCATTTACTTCAGTGATCTGCGCGTTCTCTGCTTCAGAAAACCACTTCCGGAAAAAAGAAATGGGGTCAATACCTGCCGATGATTCGTCCAGTGCAGAGAGTTTGTACTCCTGCCGGATATCAGCGATATTTAGATCTTTTCCACTCAAGATTTCGGTGAATCGTTAGAATTGAGGTATTTCGCCATAACGTAAAGCAGCTCAATGATCATCAGCAGGAAGAATACCCACATAAGGGTAGGGCCAACATTCTTGTTTACGTTATCGTAAAATGCACTAAGTAAGAGGTGATTCATGATTGTGAATTTGCGCTGCAAGATAATTAATTAAGTTGAAACTTGATAGGCAAAATGCTGGTAAATGATGTTCGGTATCCATCGTGTGGTTTTCCGATTTGGAATTTGCCCATCAGAACTTTATCTTCATTCCAAATTCACCAGCGGATGCTCTTAAGGCACGTACCATTTCTGAAGGCTGTGTTCCTTTATTCCTTTACGGCTTTCGGAGGTCCGCAGGGGCATATGGGCATGATGGTAAGGACCTTTGTGCAGAAGAGAAAAGATATTACCGAGGACGAACTGCTGGAGTTTAATTCCTTTTGTATGATGCTGCCGGGGCCATCGTCTACCCAAACGGTGATGCTGATCGCCATGAAGCGCGGTGGGGTACCGCTGGCCATTCTTACATTATTGCTGTGGGTGTTTCCCGCTGCTTTATTAATGGGCGCCTTCTCGTTTGTCATGTATTATTTTAGTAGTGCGGCGCATACGGGCAATAAAATGATCCCGCTCAATTTATTCAAGTTCATTATACCTATGTCGGTGGGATTCGTCTTTTTTGCTGCCGCCAAGATGATGCTGGGCAGCATAAAGTATGTAGCCACGGCAGCCATAATGGTGGGTAGCCTGGTAATTACACTGTTTGTCAGGTCTCCATGGGTATTCCCGATACTGATGTTACTTTCCGGTACTATAAGCAACTTTAGTAACAAGCGTATCCCTACGCCGCAGCAGAAGCCCAAAAAAATAAACTGGATGCACCTTTGGCTGTTCGCGCTGATCTTTATTGTAGCGGGTGTTATGAGCGAGGTAGCAAAGGCCCGGCCCGACTGGAATCATGGCCGTATTTTTCATTTGTTTGAGAATTTCTACCGTTTCGGTTCTTTTGTTTTCGGGGGCGGGCAGGCGCTGTTGCCGCAAATGCTTTACCAGTTTGTGAGCAGGTCTAGCACGCACTATATGGACGCCAACCAATTGCTTACCGGCTATGGCATGGTGCAGGCAGTGCCTGGGCCGGTATTTTCTATTTCGTCTTTTGTGGGGGGCGTAGTGATGAGCCAGTATGGCGGCATGTGGCAGGTAATTGGCTGCATAGTTGCCACTGTTGCGGTGTTCCTCCCCAGTACGCTGCTGCTGTTTTTCCTTTTCCCGGTCTATGAGAACCTGAAGCACCACGTTATCATCTTCCGTGCCCTGGAAGGCATTAACGCTGCCGTAGTGGGCATTGTTTGGGCGTCGGGTATCGTATTGTTTGAGTCTATAGCTTTCGACAAAATGGATCCAATGCTGTCTTTTGAGTGGAGCAAGCTGGTGGTAGTTTTCATCACTTTCTGCCTGCTGTATTTCACCAAGATCCCCGCACCGCTTATTGTGCTCGGCTGGTTATTGCTCGGCTGGACGACGCTGTAGAGAGGCGCGCGGAATGACATCTAAAAAAAATGTTGCCGAAGGAGTGCCTAAGATGAAGCTCTAGACAGAAGCTAAATAGAGGGTTCTCCTTCAGGAGCTAGTTGGTTTCCTTCAGCAGGGCATTGATATCTCCTATCATCCTCGCCACATCCCCTGGATTAAGACCATCATAGAAACCACGCACGCGGCCATAACCGTCTACCAATGCATAGTGCTTGTCGTGAATGAAATCCTTATCTATGCTAACTCCGGTAGTATCATCTTCCGCGCTGATGAGATAGCTGTAGCGGGCCATGTCATAGAGTTTTTTCTTGTCGCCGGTCAGGAACATCCACTGCGCAGGGTCGGCATCAAAGCGGAGGCTGTATTCCTTCAGTGCTTTAACGGTATCCTTTATCGGATCCACGGTATGAGAGAGAATTATTACGTTTTTGTTTCCTAAGAATGCTTTAGAGACCTTTACCATGTTCTCGTTCATCTTTGGGCACATGCCCTTGCAGGTGGCAAAAAAGTACTCTACCACGCATATTTTTCCCTTTACATCCTCATTGGTGATCGTTTTTCCGTCCTGGTTCACAAAGGAAAAATCAGCTATGTGATGGTTTTGATCGTTACCTATGATCGGCAAAGCCAGTTTTTTTTGCTCCCGGGTTACTTTATAAGTATAGCCCAGAAACACTATTCCCAGCAGCATGAAGAAGGAAATTAGAAAGATGGTGGTCTTTTTGTTGTTCATGGCGCAAAGGTAACACTAAACCCCTGACCCCTAAAGGGCAACCAGGCATTAAGTTTGGTCTCATTCTTAAAGTAATGTTATAAATGGGCGTTGTTAATTGAAAAATTTTTACAACAGAAGGCTTCATTTTCATGCAGGGCATAAAAAGCTGCTAAATTGTTTGCTTTAGCTTAAATTTTACCCTGTCGCCAAATGCTTGGTTCCCCTTTAGGGGACAGGGGTGGACAGGTTTTTACACCACCACATTTATCATTTTCCCCTTCACATAAATGAACTTCTTCGGTTCCTTGCCTTCCAGCCACTTTTGTATGGTCTCATCCGCAAGCACTTCCTTTTCTATCACAGCCTGCTCGGCATCCAGCGGAAACTCCATTTCGACCCTGGTCTTGCCGTTTACGGCAACAGGATATTTTTTGGAGTTTTCGGTTACATAGCGCTCTTCATATTTAGGGAATGCCGCATCAACAACGCTTCCAGAGTTACCCAGTTTTTGCCATAACTCCTCAGCCACGTGGGGCGCAAAGGGACAAATAACCACAGCCAGAGGCTGCAGTATAGCCCGCTTATGGCAGCCAAGCGAAGCAAGCTCATTTACGCAGATCATGAACTGGCTCACCGACGTATTGAATGAGAAGCGCTCTATATCTTCACCTATCTTTTTTATGGTTTTGTGAAGCGCGCGCAGCTCTGCATCGGTAGCTGGTTCGTCTGTTACGATCCATCCATTTTGCTCATCAGCATACAACCGCCACATTTTCTTCAGGAAGCGATGCACACCCTCTATTCCCTTAGTATCCCATGGTTTGCTCACATCTATAGGGCCGAGGAACATCTCGTACATGCGGAAAGTGTCGGCACCATACTGTGCTACAATGTCATCCGGGTTTACGACATTGTACTTGGATTTGGACATTTTTTCGACTTCTTCTATGAGAACAATGAAGCGTTGGTGTTTTTCGTCTTTATCCCAAACTATCTCAAATTGTTGATCGCCATACTTTGCTTTATGTTTTTCAAAATTTTCAAAGGTAAGTTTCCCCATATTGTCAACGTAATCATGCGCATGCCTAAATCGCAAAACAGTAGTTCCTTTGAAAAGATAATCTTGATCGAAAGGTGAATTATCTTCCTTTTTTCTGTGTGAAATTATAGTTTGCAATCCTGTGCCGTCCGGCTCAGGACTGGGAAGTTTTACCACCTTAAAAAAATAAGACTTCCCCTGTATCATCCCCTGATTCAAAAGCTTCTTAAAAGGCTCATCAAAACCAATATATCCCAGGTCACACAAAGCTTTGGTCCACATTCGGGAGTAGAGCAGGTGGCCTACGGCATGCTCTGTGCCGCCTACATAGAGGTCTACCTGGTTCCAGTAATTGGTAGCTTTGCGGCTGGCAAATTCGGTGTTATTTCCCGGGTCCATGTAGCGGAGAAAATACCAGCTGCTGCCTGCATAGCCCGGCATAGTGTTGGTCTCCCTTTCGCCGGCATCTGTTTCTACCCAGTCTTCAATATTAGCAAGTGGGCCTTGTCCTTCCGGCCCCGGCTTGTAGTTTTCTACATGCGGCAGCTCTACCGGCAGGCCGCCCAGTTTGTGCTCATTGTGTATTATTGGTTCGTCGGTGCCATAGGGTATGTCATCTACATAGATGATCGGGAATGGTTCGCCCCAGTAGCGCTGGCGGCTAAAGCCTGCATCGCGCAATCTGTAGTTTACCTGTTTCTTGCCTGCACCTATGAACTGTAGTTTCTTTATCGAGGCCTCAGCAGCGTCGGCAATGCTCATGCCGGTGAGGAAGTCGCTGTTCTCAATAATGCCGCTTTTTGAGCTGTATGCTTCCTCGCCCGTGTATTTCTCGCCAAAAATATTAGTGATCGGAATATCAAAATGTTTAGCAAACGCATGATCGCGCTCATCCCCGCTGGGCACCGCCATAATAGCCCCCGTGCCATAACCCACCAGCACATATTCCGATATCCATACGGGTATGGATTTGCGCGTGAACGGATGTACCGCATATGCACCCGTAAAACACCCAGTCACTTGTTTTACCTCGCTCATGCGCTCGCGCTCAGAGCGGCTTTTTACGTACTGAACATACTTTTCTACTTCTTCTTTCTGGTTAGCAGTGGTGATCACGTCCACAAGCGCATGCTCTGGTGCCAGCACCATAAAGTCAACACCGAAGATAGTATCAGGACGGGTGGTGAAAACAGTAAAAGAGACCTCTCCCCGGCCCTCTCCGAAGGAGAGGGAGGTGTTGCGTGGAGTACTGTGCTCTTCATTTTTTGCGAGGTTAGTTTTAATTTTTTCAATGACCGATTTCAGGTCGTTAAGCACTTCTTCATTTGTGAATCTAATAACACTGAATCCGAGTTCCTCTAAATATTCGGTACGTTGTGCATCTTCTTTCTTCCGTTGCTCATGAATTTTTCCATCTAATTCGATAATAAGTTTATGAGGCAGACATATAAAATCGGCAATAAACTTGCCTACTATATGCTGTCTTCTAAATTTAACACCAAGGCTATTACGGCTCAATTCCTGCCATAATCTATCTTCTGCATCGGTAAGATTATCTTTTAAATCTTTCCTAAATCCATCGATCGCTTTATATACTTCCGGATCTGCAGTATTCCATCCTTCGTTTGGCGAAACTTGCGTAACATCTCCCTCTCCTTCGGAGAGGGCCGGGGAGAGGTCTCTCGCGTTTTTCGTAACATCACCCTCTCCTTCGGAGAGGGCCGGGGAGAGGTCTCTCGCGTTTTTCACGACAGCACCCTCTCCTTTGGAGAGGGATGGGGAGAGGTTCGTCGGAAACAAACCGAACCGCACTTCCGCGCCAATGCTTTTGCCTATCCAGTTTTTCTGCATTTCCTTCATCGCCTCAGTCCATTCCAGCTTGTCCAGGCTATCTATCAGCCTGTCCGCATATTCCGTAATGCGCAAAAACCACTGGCGCATATTCTTCCTTTCCACAGGATGACCGCCGCGCTCAGATACTCCGTTTACTACCTCGTCATTTGCAAGCACCGTGCCCAGCGCCTCGCACCACCATACCTGTGCATAGCCCTGGTAGGCGAGCCGGTACTGCATCAGCACATCGCGCTGCTGCTTTTCAGAATAGTCTTTCCATTGCACACTGTCAAAACGAAGAGATTCGTCTCCCGGGCACCGAACAGAGCCATTGCCTTCCTTTTCGAATATTGCGATCAGTTCTTTTACCGGCCTTGCCTTATCTGCCGCGCGGTCATACCAGCTATGAAACAGCTGCAGGAATATCCACTGTGTCCATTTATAATAGTTAGCGTCGCTGGTGCGCACCTCGCGGCTCCAGTCGTAGCAAAACCCTATATTATCCAGCTGCTCGCGGTAGCGGGCTATGTTCTTTTCCGTTGTCACAGCAGGATGCTGACCTGTTTCCAGCGCATATTGCTCGGCGGGCAAGCCAAACGCATCGAACCCCATGGGGTGCAAAACGTTGTAGCCGCACAGCCTTTTGTACCGTGCATATATATCGGATGCTATATAGCCAAGCGGGTGCCCAACGTGCAGACCTGCGCCGCTGGGGTAGGGGAACATGTCGAGTACGTAGCACTTAGGCTTATCACTTTCATTAGAGACCTTGTATACTTCTTCCTTCGCCCACTTATCTTTCGCCCTCTTTTCAATATCGCTAAAATTGTATTCCATATTTAAAATTCAAAAAGTCAAAAAACCTGCCGGAGGCAGGCGTAAAATAGCAGTATAAATAAATGATTCTTTTGTTTAAGTGCGGCAAAAATACTGAAACTATTGTTCCGTCTCGTATTCTTCGAAAAGCTCTGCAAGGTCAAGTGAAAAGCCAGGCAGAACCGAAGAGGTAACTATATCGCCGCTCGCCATCAATCCCGATGGAGAAAATTTATCGTTGACCAGTGTATAGATCAGCATTGTTTTTTCATACGGCAGTACCACCCAGTACTCCTTTACACCTGCTTCCTCATAGACCTGGTACTTATTCTTAAGTTCCTTTTTATTGTTGGATGGCGACAGA
>CAINOM010000394.1 GCA_903851455.1 uncultured Bacteroidota bacterium
ACGACTATTTCATCGGAAAATCCGAATAAATACCTAGCCGGTTTTAAGCAATTCTTCCATTAAAAAAGGCACCCTTTCGGATGCCTTTAATTTCAGGATCAAATAATTTTTTAGTGCTCTTCCTCACCTGGCCTTAGCGGCGTGGTCTGTGGAATGAAGTCATTGCCATGGCCATCATCCTTGTAGTCATAAGGCCAGCGGTGTACTTCAGGAATTTCGCCGATCCAGTTACCGTGACCGGGATGAATAGGGGTAGTCCACTCAAGTGTTGTAGAACCCCATGGATTTAATGTAGTCATTTTGCGGCCGCGCCAGATGCTCATAAAGAAGTTGAACACGAACACCAACTGAGCAAAGAACACGATAGTAGCCATAATGCTGATAAAGCTGTTTACACCCTGGAAATGTTTGAAAGACTCCCATGCAGAGTAATCGTAGTAACGGCGCGGCATACCAGCAATACCTTCGTAGTGCATAGGCCAGAAGATAAGGTAAGCACCGATGAACGTTATAAAGAAGTGTATGTAACCAAGTGTATTGTTCATAAACCGTCCGAACATCTTGGGGTACCAGTGATAAGCGCCCGCAAACATGCCGAAGAACGCCGACACACCCATTACTATATGGAAGTGAGCTACCACGAAGTAAGTATCATGCAGGTGAATGTCAAGAGCAGAGTTACCAAGGAAGATACCGGTAAGACCACCTGAGATGAACAAGGATACGAAACCAAGTGCGAACAACATCGGAGGATTGAAGCGCAGGTTACCACGCCAGATCGTAGTTATCCAGTTGAACACTTTTACCGCTGATGGCACGGCAATGAGCAGTGTGAGCAATACGAAGATAGAACCAAGGAACGGACTCATACCTGTCACGAACATATGGTGCGCCCAAACCAGGAACGCCAGCAATGTGATACCGATCAGCGAAATGATCATCGCGAAATAACCGAAGATAGGTTTGCGGCTGTGAGTAGACAGCACCTCAGATGCCATACCCATGCCCGGAAGCATGATGATGTACACTTCGGGGTGACCCAGGAACCAGAACAAGTGCTGGTAAAGGATAGCCGAACCACCGATGTGCGGCAGCGCTTTACCACCGATGAATATTTCAGAAAGGTAGAAGCTGGTACCGAAGTTGCGGTCAAATATGAGCAGTACAACACCAGAGAAAAGTACAGGGAAAGAAAGTACACCCAACACCGCAGTGAAGAACAGCGCCCAAACTGTAAGCGGCAGACGTGTCATGGTCATACCCTTGGTACGCATGTTAAGTACGGTAGAGATATAGTTAAGGCCACCCAGCAGTGAAGACACAACGAACAGCGCCATACCCAGCAGCCACAGGTCCATACCTACACCAGAACCAAGTGAGGCTTCTTTAAGGGCGCTCAGCGGAGGGTAGGTAGTCCAGCCACCTGATGCAGGACCTGTCTCTACAAACAGGGAACTAAACATAAGGACACTTGCTGCAAAGAAGAACCAATAGGAAAGCATGTTCATAAACGGAGACGCCATATCACGTGCGCCCACCTGGAATGGTATCAGCAGGTTGGCAAAGGTGCCGCTAAGACCTGCTGTAAGTACGAAGAACACCAGTATGGTACCGTGCATCGTTACCAACGCATAATAGAACTCAGGGGAAAGCTTACCACCCTTAGCCCATTCACCGAGGAACTTCTCCAGGATCGGGAAAGTGGAATCAGGGAAACCCAGCTGCAGGCGGAAGAACACGGAGAACAGCGCCCCGATGATGGCCCAGATGATACCGGTAACCATGAACTGCCTTGATATTACCTTATGATCCTGGCTGAAAATATACTTCCAGACAAAATGCTGCTCATGATGTTCGTGGCCATCAGCGTGAAGATCTGTTGGTGCAGAATCTCCTCCGTGTGTTGTGTTTGGCCCTTCAATGATAATTTCTTCGTTATTCATTTTTTGCACTTTTGTGGCTAAATAGCTTAGCCGATTATTTCATCGTTACTGCTTTTACACTTTCGTTCTTTGCTTTCGCGGTGTCGGCTGCCGGTGCAGCAGAAGGGTTGTTAGCGGCATAGTAGCTCTGCTGGCTTGCCATCCATTTGTCGTAGTCAGCCTGTGTTTGTACGATCACGGTACCGCGCATTGAATAGTGTCCCTTTCCGCAAAGCTGGTCACATGCTATTTCATAAACGAAATCAGGATTTTTCGTGATCAGTTTCATCGAGTCGGTAGTGATGGTAGGAGTAAACCACAATGTGGTGGTGATACCTGGCACCGCATCCATCTTCATACGGAAGTGTGGCAGACCTACATCATGTATTACGTCGCGGGAGTTGATCAGCAGTTTCACAGGTTTGTTCACCACTACGTGCAACTCACCATTCTGAGAAATGATATCATCCATATTATGCGGATCAGACCAATCCAGGCCCATTACGTTATTGGCATCGTTGATCTTGCGGAAATCCCTTTTGCCCAGCTCATTGTCTTTACCGGGGTAGCGGATCATCCAGTTAAACTGCTTGCCCATAACTTCCACAACGGTAGCATTTGGCGGAGCAGGCGATGTAACGTCGAACCAGTTCTTAAGACCAATGGCAACGAGAACCGCCATCGCTATCGCAGGAATAGTCGTCCAGATCAGCTCCAGCTTGTTGTTGTGGGCAAAAAAGAATGATGTACGTTTCTCGGTAGACTGGTATTTGAAGCAGAACCAGAAAAGGATGCCTTGTGTAAGAAAGAATACGATACCTGTCACAATCACAGTAACATTGAACATGGAGTCGTAATTAACACCGGTGTTACAAGCAGCAACCGGTAACATCCTGTCTTTGAAAATGGAGTTGCAATACCATATGCCCCAGCATCCCAGCGGGAACAACAGCATCAGCACAAAGGCAATGGCGCGATTGGCCTGCGCCCTTACTTTTTCTTCTCCGCGCAGCACCAGCGCATATTCACTTGCCTTACCTATCTGGTATATGATAACGAATACCAGGATTACCAATACTAATGTTATAAATATCGACATAATATATTAAAATTCAAAAGTCAAAAGTCAAAAAACGCCTTTACAATTAGCTCAAATGCACTATGGTCTCTTTCAATAACAGGTTATTGGCAGGAACAAGTGACGATTTAGTGAGCGTGCGTGATACTGCAAATATCAGTATACCGGCAAAGCCCATGAATATTCCAATCTCATACCAATTGATATGCCAGTTTTCGCCGAGCGGACCAGGCATGATCATCTGGAAGTAATCAAGCCAGTGACCGAATATGATCACCATGGCCATGAACGTGATGGTGAAATAATTGCGCTTACTTGGGCGCGCCATCAGTATCAGGATCGGCATGCAGAAGTTGATAATGAAGTTAGCATAGAATATAATGCTATATGGGCCCTGCTGGCGCATTTTGAAATACATGGTCTCATCAGGCTGGTTGGAGTACCATATCAGCATGTACTGTGCAAACCAGAGGTATGTCCAGAAGATACTGAAGGCAAACATGAACTTACCGAGATCGTGCATGTGCTCCTTAGTCACCAGCTCCAGGTTGCCCTGGTTCTTAAGGTATACCACCCACAAAAGGATCAGTGACATACCGCTAACGAAAGCGCTTGCAAATGTATACCAGCTGAACAGTGTAGAATACCAGTGGGCCTGGATGCTCATCACCCAATACCATGGCGAAGTGCTCATCTGAGACAGCGCATACACCAGGAGGAACAAGCCTGAAAGGCGGAAAACTTTCCAGTAGATCTTTGTATCATTCTTAGGAGCGCTCTCCTGTGCAATGGACATCGCACGGAATTTACGGCCAAAGAAGGACCACAGCGCCAGCGTTACCAATGTAAAGCCAACGAACATACCCGTGTTAAGGAACGGTTTCTTACCAAGTAATACCTTGTCAGTACCCGGAGTTACCCATGGATAGATCGCGTTGAGGCCATGTGAGTCCCTGTAACCAAAAACAATAGCGAACATAACTACTGCAGCAATAGTGGCAAACACCCACACGTTAGCGCCAATAGCTTCCGGCACACGGCGATAAGCCACGAGCCATGATCCCTGGGCGAGGTTAACTGCCGCCTGTACGAAAATGCTAACAGCGCTGATCAGCAGGAAAAATACGCTGTCGTGCAGCAATACGGCCCAAAACCGGGACTTGTCAACATCTGTGCTATTATGCCCCATCAGCAAGCAAACAATACCTCCCACCAGTGCGGCTACGCCTACCAGTATCAGGAACAGGCTTGTATTTCTTAAGCGTGCGGGTATCTCAAAACGATCATTCATTGTATGCGACTTTTATTAAAATACGTTCTAAAATTTACTTTGTTTTCGTGTCTTCAACTTTCGCCATCATCGGGGCCTTCGCAGAGTCGGCAGATGGTTTAGCCGCTGCTTCACCAAGTGTGAATGCGTCGCCGCCGTTCTTAGACTGATACTGCTTGATATATGCGATCACCATCCAGCGCTGTTTAGCGTCGAGCTGAGCAGCATAAGATCCCATCATATTCTTGCCATACTTTGCGGCAGCGAACATCTGGCCAACTGGCATGTGCAGGTATTTGGCATCTTTGAAATTAGCTGGCATTGAGGCGAACTTACCGCTTGCAAAAAGTGGTCCCTGCCCGTCAAGGTTAGTGCCGTGGCAGATACCGCAATAAATATTGAATAAGCGACGGCCTTCGTTCAGATCAGCGTCTGAAAAGCGCATGGAAGTAGTAAAGGTTTTATAAGCGGTAGTATCTCCTTCCCTGAGATGGTCTGGCAGCTGGTGGCCACGCGCGATAGCACCTGCTACCGGCGGACGGCTGG
>CAINOM010000395.1 GCA_903851455.1 uncultured Bacteroidota bacterium
ATATATTAAAAAAGCGGGAATGTGGGTGTATTGATTCGGGAAACGGGTTAGACCTTTGCCCGTCAGCTTCGATCGCACACTGGTGCGAACTCGAAAGGAGCGTGTGTTAGATCGAGTTAGGTAAAACCCATCCTTCAAAGTCTACATAGTGCTGATAGTAGCTGGCGGCGTTACAGGCTTAGGATGCTTCAGCGACCAGGTGGCACCGAGCTTGAAGGTATAGGCGCGGTTGATGAGGTAATTATCGTTGTTCTTCACAAAGGAGGAAAGCATGAACTGGTACTCCGGACCGGCAACAAAACTAAGCTGGTCATTGACTTTGTAGCCAAGATGCAGGCGTAAGATCTCCCAACCTACTACGCGAAAATAGGTTTGATCAAATTCGTCTTTAGTAAGCGGTTGTTTGATGCCTGCGCCACCATAGTAGTAGATACCTGTTTCGGTGAACTTCTCGGCGGCAGAGGTATTGTATGAGAGCGCGAAACCGAAGCCGGCTTTGATAAAGAAATGTTTGTCGAGCTTGAACTGCTCCGAAAAAATAAGCGGTATGATCACATGGTAGTAGTACTCGGTCATTACGTCGTTGGGCTCGTTGGTACCAAGGGTGAGGAAAAACATCTGATCATCGGTATAGCCTGTTCTTAAATAAGATATGCCTGTAGTAAGGCTCCAGCCACGGTGTTTGTAACCGATGAGCAATGAGGGATTATAAGTGAAAATGCTTTTTGTTTTTGTGTACCAGCCTGTGGGGCCGTAGGAAAACGGATATTCATCGGGCGGTCCGGATGCTTTTACATTAGAGAAGCCGAGACCTATACCGGGCTCCAGGAAGAAGCCGTTTTGCGCGAGGCAGGTAGTACTGATAAAAGCCAGGATGCAAAGTAATGTTGCCTTCATACAAGTAAATTTAAGCATGTTTCCTTATCCCTTAACTGCATTTCGGGTATAATATTGTATTCGCCTCAAAATGGGCGTGAAAGAGTTTCCCGCAGAGGCGCGGCATCCGTATTATGTTCAAGCCCGCCAACCGGTTTTCCGTTGCCTTTAATTTGTTATCTTTAACCTGTAACTATATACCTATGAGACGCTGTTTGTTGCAAACATCCACTGCTTTTCTATGTCTCAGCCTCTTCTCTTGTAAAGTAGAAAATAAGCCGGTAGATGGCGGGCTTAAATCAGCTTTCAATTTTCAGCCGGGTACCTATTGGATATATAAGGAGGTGCTTAGCGGTGCTACAGACAGCTTTTATCTATCGGATGTTTTACTGAGCAGCGGGTACGGGAAGCACCATTCTTATACGTACGACATTATTGAGGAGTGCATCACATCGGTAAGGATAGATACACCTGTTTTAGTGAAAAACGGATCATGGTACCTGACCATCCAGTTAAATGAGTTCAATTTTCATTTTGACCTGCCGTACATGGCTACCGCCGTAAACACCAGCGCGTATATGAACAACTATGATTTCCAGGTGTACCCGTTTGCAAAATATACAGACCCGATAGATTCAATAAACATCGTCGGCACTTACCAGGCAGGCGGGAACAGTTTTGACAATGTATGGGTAGCACACTATACCGAGCAGCCGGGTTATCCATCAGACAAAAATGATTATTTCTTCCTAAGCAGCGATGTTTTTATGGCCAGGATGGTGCTCAATGATTCTATGGAAAATATTCACAAAGACTACCAGTTGGTGCGCTGGCATATAGAACGCTAGGTAGGTAATTTATATTTTGTTATATTTGTTTACCAAACCAAACACCTATGAGACCTTTCCTTTTTTACCTGCTTCTTTCCCTTGCTTTCTTTTCATCTCACGCACAGACTATGTTTGCGCCGCCGGGCAGCGAGTGGTACCATCATATGAGCGATGGCGTTTTTCATTCTTATTATGCCGGAGATACTGCTATCTCAGGCATTGCCTGCAGAAAGGTAATTAGAAACGCAAGTGTAAAAGAGCCACTGGCGGGTATGGGCCTGCATGTCGAAGACCTGCCCACGATCTATGTGTATAATAATAGCGATACCGTATTTGTATACAATACTATTTTTAGCCGCTTTACGCCGCTATATGTATTTAACGTAAACGATGGAGATATTGTGCACCTGCCGATGCTTGCCGATGACATAGGGATGAACGTGTTTTCTTATGCCGACTCCCAGTTTTCGTTCCGGGTAGACTCTGTGAGGATGAAACTGTACGATACGACAATGCTCAAAACAGTCTACACTCATGTACTCGGTAATCCCGATTCGGTTTACACTTACAACTATGCCCCTTTCGCGGACACATTCGGTGCCTATGCTGAAAAATTGGGTGCATTATATATCGGCATAATGCCGTTCGGTTATCCCGCGGCCATTCCCCTCACCGAGAGCTCCCAATTGGCAGATACCTTGCGTTGTTATGCTGACCCCATGCTCTCTGTGCACCTCGTTTCCGGCAACTGCGGCTTACCTACGGAGCAGGTAGCTGGGGCATCAATAAACGGGGCAATACGTATATTCCCGAATCCGGCCACAAACATGATAACCGTTGCCGGCCTTGTACAAAAAGCAATGGTGGAAGTATTCAGTGCCGACGGCAGGGTAGTGTACCGTGCGGCTGCAGCAAGTAATAATGTTTACATACCAGTATCCTCCTTGCAGAGCGGTGCCTACGTGCTCAGGATAATGCAGAATGGGATTCCTTCAGAGTATAGAAATGTTTGTGTTGCCCACTAGCTCCAGTATGCACAGCTGATCATGCATCTTTATAAGGCCTGAAATTTGGTATCCAGCGGGGCACTTTTTGCTTGTATCGCGCATATGGCTCACCAAATCTTTCCAGCATATCGGGCTCCTCTTTGAAAATAAAGAAGGCCGTATTTACTATTGAGAACATGACTGCCCAAACTGCTATAGGACGGGCATTAAGAAAGAGACCTTCGCCGGCCAGTATAAGCACTACGCCCGTTATCATGGGGTTGCGGCAGTACTTGTATGGGCCGCGGATCACTAGTTTTTGGGTAGGTTGCCAGGGAGCCAGTGTGCCCTGACCGTACTGCTTGAAAAGCCAGGTGGTGTAAAGCTGCAACGGTACTCCGCAGCAGAAAAGCACAGCACCGGCAATTTTAGCGGCAAGCGGCTGCTCCTGAAAAAGAGGTACGCCGGAGCGGTACATAAAAAATGGTATTACCGCCGTGACCACAAACGGCAGTGCTACCATATCGCGCAGGTGAACAAAAATGGAAGGTTCTTTTTCGTTCATCACCCGGTCATACGTTTTCGCTGATTATCTCTCTTGCGAGAATTCCTTCCAACTCCTGTAGGTCTTCCGTGAGCGGATGCTCGGTATGAAAAACCAGTTCGCCGCTTGCATCGTAGCGCATTTCCATAGGGAATGATTCAGATCTTATCCCATCTACAAATATCGGAGGGTCGATCTCTATTTCGTAGCGCATTACATTGTTTTCGTTGTACTCGGTTATGTCGCATATCCATTCACCGCCGCGTGCCAGTTCTATAGCGAGTTCGTATTGTTTTATTTCCATACTATGAAGGTAAGGAAGGAAAACAATATAACGAAGTATCGCCAATGGCGAACGGGCATCGGTGTTTCAGCCTTATTCCACCACTACCTGCACCTGGCTTAAGTGGTCTTCTTGCCTGATTGATGCTATATAAACGCCTTTTGCCAGTCCCGACAGGTGCAATGTATGGCTGTTGCTTCCCGGCGCAGCTGTGCCTGTCACTTCTGCTACTGGTTGTCCTATGATATCTGTTAATCTTATCGTGTACTGTCCACTGCTCTTTGATTCGAAGACGACGGTTGTAATATCCGTTGCGGGATTAGGGTAGGCGTAAGCTGGCTTGCTTGGCGGAGTTACCTTGGCTACTTTCTCCACACATGTGGTGATGCTGACCGGTGCCGATGCATTGCCGTTGGCAACCACCTGTAATGAATAAGTGCCGCTCAGGCCCGCCGGCGTAACAAACATGGTTGTGTCTGCCTGCGAGCCGGACATGATGCCGGTATGGTTCCAGTTGAACGACCGCGCATAGTACACATTTGCGTCCCCGGTAAGCCGGATGATGGGGTAGTTGGTGGCCATCTGCCAGTCGTCACCATAGCTGGAACCTTCTGTGATGCCGTTGAACAGCGTGCCGGTTACCATAAAGGAATCGCAGCTTAACCGGATGAGCGTGTCGATCGTCGGTTTTCCTGCGGCAAGTGGAGTGCCATCCGGCACATATATTGCGTACCCCAACGTCCAGCCGACCGAAAAGAGAATGGAGCCATCGGGCAAGTTGAGCATGTGGTCGTAGAATGGCGCGCCGCTTAGCGTATCTCCACCCCAGGGAGTAGGGAGTCGGGTAAATGAATCGGTCAGGTAGTTGAACTCGTAGAAAGACATTGGGGAGGGGAAATAATCCGTATCATGGGGTATTTTAGAAGTAACCGCCAGTACTTTACCATTCGCCATCATCGCAGCCGGTGCATCGGGTGTCGACTGGCTATCGGGCATTGTAGGGCCAGCTGTCCAGGCACCGGGACTGGCATCTCCCGAGGGAGTGTAAAAGGCGGTTTTCCCTGTCCCGCCCATGAAAAATGCACGCCCATCGGGCAGTATTACAGCGGGACCTGTTTCTGTTGCCACAGCATCATAAAGATGAACCGGTACTGTTGCGTCAGCAACCCATGTGCCAAGGGATGGAATGTATCGCTCAGAAGTAGTGTTAGCAAGATCAACAAACAATATGCTTCCATCAGGTAGTTTCAGCCATGTTGATTCCTCGGGATAGTTAACGCAGGAAGGTCCGACAGAATAGGTATTGGTTGCCGGGTCGTATATATAATTACCCTTGTAATTTGCAGATACGAAATTGGTGCTCTGCAGCACCTTGCCATCGGGCAGGATCTTTGAGTTGGCGTCATAAAAAGTATCGGCGCCGGATAAAGATGGCACTGGTGTCCACAGATCCGTTATTGGGTCGTACACTTCGGCGCTGCCAAACCCGCTGCCATACTCGCCGCCGGCCACATAGACGTTGCCATTCCTCAGTACCTGCGATGAAAAGTAGAGCCGGTCATCGTACATGGACGCGATAGTAGACCATGTGCCGTTTACATAGCTGCCATGGCTGTCGGGCGTAAGCTTGTTCCATATGGTACCGTTGCCGCTCCCGCCGGACAGGGTCTTGCAGATCACTGTGCCATCGCTGAGCAGCAGCATAACACCGGAATTATAATCCGGTGGGTCGTTGGTGAGCTGCAGCCATGTGCCTTGTGCATGAAGGTTGGTGCCAGCTATGATGCCCGCCAGCAATAGAAGCGTAGTGCGAAGGAGCAGGTATTTGTAGTTCATGCCTGATGTTTGATGTTTAGCGTGCCTGGTCGGTGTACCGGGAGATCATTAATATAGACGTTTTTTCGAAACGGTATCTTGGGTCAGTTCGCCATATTTGTGTTTGTGAGGTAAAATACTATTGTTGTAATTAAAGTAAAAGAGAAATTTTGTGGATTGGAAAAAGGGTGATACATTTGTTGACTGTTTAGTCAGTCTGTATAAATGGATAAGAGACAATTACTATTGGATGCCGCGCTCAAGCTCTTTGTGGAGTATGGGTTTCATGGCACACCTACCAGCCTTATAGCTAAGGAAGCGGGGGTGGCCAACGGTACGCTTTTCCATTACTTCAAAACCAAGGATGAACTGGTAGTGGCGCTTTACGTTGATATAAAAAGCCGGATGTCCGGATATGTATTTGAGAACGCAAAGGGGCAGGCGACATTTAAAGAAACAGTGAAGGAACAATACCTGGCGTCGCTGTACTGGGCGCTGGATAACCAGCTACAGTTCAGGTTTGTAGAGCAGTTCAAGAATTCGCCGTATCTCGCGCAGATAGCGCCAGATGAGATCGAGGCCTCGATAAAGCCATTTCATGATATGCTGAACAAGGGCATAAAAGAAAAGATCATAAAGCCGCAGCCGGTAGACCTTCTCTTCACGCTGATCAGCAGCCATACGTATGGTATCAACCAGTATTTAATTTCCGGCAATTTCCCTAAGGCAAAGCAACACCAGGTGATCAGCGAATCGTTTGAAATGTTGTGGGCTATGATAACATGATTTTTTAGCCGATATTTAGAGTGATTAGTCAATCAAAAATATAAAAACAAACCACGCAAAATGAAAAAAGTAGCATTGATAACCGGCGCCTCATCTGGCATAGGAAAAGAGACCGCACTATTGCTGGTGCAGCAGGGCTATACGGTATACGGCGTAGCCCGCAGGGTAGAGAAAATGCAGGACCTGAAACAGGCCGGCGTGAAACTGCTGGAGATGGATGTGACCGTAGAGGCATCTATGACGGCAGGCGTAAGCGAAATATTGAAAACAGAAGGCCGCATAGATGTACTGCTGAATAACGCAGGTTATGGCTCCTATGGAGCGCTGGAAGATGTGCCGCTGTCGGAAGCGCGCTACCAGTTTGAGGTAAATATTTTTGGGATGGCGCGCCTGACGCAGCTGGTGCTGCCGCAGATGCGCAAGCAACGTTCGGGGCGCATCATCAATATATCTTCGATAGGCGGTAAGCTGGGCGAGCCGCACGGTGCATGGTACCACGCTACCAAGTATGCGGTAGAGGGCCTTAGCGACAGCCTGCGTATGGAGCTGAAGGAGTTTGGCATTGATGTAGTGATCATAGAGCCGGGCGCCATCATTACTGAGTGGGCCGGAATAGCGCGGGAGCATATGCTCAAAACGTCGGGCGACACAGATTATGGTGCGCTTACCCGCAAACATGCGCAAATGTTTGAGCGCGCAGATAAAATGGGATCGAAGCCGATTGTAGTGGCGAAAACTATAATTAAGGCTATAAAGGCTGCCCGGCCAAGGACGCGCTATGCTACAGGTGGCGGGGCAAAGCTGATACTGTTTGTGAAAAGCATATTGTCGGACAGGATGTTTGACAAAGTGATGCTGGGTATGATGAAATAATATCTTTGCGATACATTGCGCGGGCGAAACCGCGAAACAGAAGGTTCACCGGAAAAAAATAGCAGATGTTCATAATCATTGTGATCTTAGTAATAGTTATCACATTAGTGGCAGGAGTTGCCATTTTCATGCGGCTGCCGCTGTTTGGCAGTAAGCCAGCAGGGGCGAGGCTACAGCAGATAAAGCAGTCACCGAATTACAGGGATGGCGCCTTTCAGAATCAGAGCGAGACGCCCAGCCTTACGGATGGGGCAACTTACGGTTCTGTTATGAAGGAGTTTTTCTTAGAACGGAATAAAAGTGTAGAACCGCCTCGCCCTATTCCATCTACTAAAACAGACCTGTTGTCGCTGGGCCGGAATGAAGATGTGCTGGTTTGGATGGGGCATTCGTCCTACTTTATACAGGTGGATGGCAAGCGTATACTGGTGGACCCCGTGCTGAGCGGGCATGCGTCACCATTCTCTTTTA